>NZ_JQKQ01000022.1:0-113786 GCF_000746135.1 Bacillus sp. UNC322MFChir4.1 | reverse complement strand
CAAACTTACATTACTGCTTTTAGAAGCTCTTGTACGAATGGGAAGATTCCGCTTAAAAATTTAAAAACTGCCATTGCGATCGCCATTTTATTTCCTCCTCTTTTTGAATAGTACGATGTGTTACGTCTTTATGCTTTTATTATAGTAAGCGCATATGCGTTTATCAATAAGTTTTAATATGCAATATTTCATATCAAAATTCTCGTTCTTGAATGAAAACGATTAAAAACAATATATATCTGTTCAGGTGAAAATCCTGTAAATATAAAAACAAGGAAAGTTACTCTCTTTCCTTGTTTTACGCTATCATCGAAATATTTCTTTATATTACATGTATTTTTTCAACTACACTCTCATCTCTTTCTTATAAGCGAAATAAGAATACAGCATTGTGACTACCACACCACCTAAAACAGCAGTCAATATGATATATGTTCTCCAAGTAACAGGCGCAAAAATACTTCCGCACATCATGATTCCTAAAACAATAAATACTTTTCCGCTAAAACGATGAGTTTTGCGCCATACTTCTTCATTGCTTAATGTCCACGGCGTACGAATACCGATGAAATAATTTGGTTTACATTGCGGTAAATAGTTGCCAATGATCAGAAATAGTAGTCCTACTATCATCCCGCCAACAGACCCTATCGGTATATCATATCCTAATCCAACAAGTAGTGCAGACATATTCATTACAAATAAAACAAATAAAATAGCATTACTCATGATAGTTACACTTTTTCTAAATTTTTCATAGTTATCTTTTTTAGGGTCAATCCTTGGAACAAGAGTAAAAACTACGTATAAAAAAATCATTATACCAATATCAAATATCATCGAGAACTGCTTAGAGGCATAATTATTTACTTTATCATCTGCACCCCAGTGAACCGGAACCTCAGCCGGTAACTTGGGCCAGACGATGATCCAAGCTATTATTGTTAAAAGAATTAGAGCACATGGAAATATGTGTTTTTTCATTCTTATCCCCCTATTCCCCTCTATTCGTAAATGTAAACACCCACGATAACAAATCTTGAAACACAGTCGTATTTAATGAATACACAACGAACTGTCCTTTTTTCTCATCTTGAATGAGCGCTGCGTTTTTGAGCGCATTTAAGTGATGAGAGATACTCGGCTTTGTCATATTGAAGTGATCAGCAATTTCTCCTGCTGTTAAGTCGCCTTCTTTTAATAAGTCTAAAATTTTGCGCCTTGTTGGGTCTGCTAATGCTTTAAATGCTTGATTCAATGCCTTTCTTCCTTTCGCTAATTAGACATTTAGATATTTATCTAAATGTCTAATTCATTTCTTACATTTGTCAATTGCTTGAATACCTAGCAAGCTAATATGTTAAAGCACCCCAAAGGAAAATTTTCTCAATATCAATCCCGAAAATCTTCCATAAAAACTATTCGAAATAATCAATCAATAATTTATAATAACTTTTAAACTCGTCATTGTAATTATAAATTCTCGTTATACCAGAAACTTCAATTTATTAAATGAAATGGGGGAGAGACAAAGTATATGAAAAAAATGCTTATTTTTGCGATCACTATCCTCTCGATACTTGTAGTGATTACCTTTCTCACAAATAAGGAAACAAACAGCGAGAAAACAACAAGTGTAGAAACAATTAATTATTATGAAAATCAAATTACACCAGAACAATTACAACAAGATATTTCGAATCACAAAGCAAAAATTGTTTATTTTTACAAGCCAGCATGTCCTCATTGCTCAAAAATTTCCCCAATTGTAGTTCCTTTGGCTAAAAGCATGAATATTGATATGCAAGTTATGAATTTAGAAGATTATCCAAACGGTTGGAATATGTTTCAAATAAAAGGGACACCTACAATTATTTCTTATAAAGATGGAAAAGAAATGAATCGAGTTTTAGGGGAACAATCTCGAGAAACATTTAAGGACTGGTTTGAAAATAATAAATAAATTCTTCAAGTCTTTATTCATGTTATGTAACTAAAAGTTAAAGTTGAGAAATAACAAATCATTACTTTTATTGTTGTTTTTACCATTTTTTATATGTATTTTATAATAGAGTCATATATTTTTAGGGGACACTCCCTCATGCTTACCAAGAAAAATTAAATATTTACCTATCTTAGTTTGATAGGCATGAGGGGGGGATCCCCTATTAAAATAAAAATATACTAGGAGGTAAGACATGTTTAAAAAGATTGCATTCTCAATAGCTTCAATAGCAGTAGCTGGTTCTGTTTTATTTGCAAATCAGGATGTCTCCCATGCTCAGGGGTACTATCCAGTTCAAAAGACTGGTGGCGCAGGTTTGGATCTTCGTAACACTCCAACAATCAATGGTACGCGGACTGAAACAGATATTCCAGATGGGAACAGCCTCTTTTTATACTGCTATGTTAATGGTGAATCCTACTATGGAAGTAAAGTTTGGGATTTGGTACATGATAATTATTGGCGCGGCGATCTAAATTATGGTTATGCTCCTGATTATTTTATTAAAACTGGTTCATCTAGTCCAGTTGTTAGCTATTGTTCATTTTAATTATAAAATAATAAAAAAGGAATGAACCAAGCCATGCAGGCTTGGTTCATTCCTTTTTTACTCACATTTTAATCTCTACGGTTTTCAGAGCGCTTACCTCATTATTGGTCGTTTTATCTCGCACTACATCTGTAGTCACTTTTACATCTTTTAGATCTTTCGGAGCTTGAGATAGAAAACAGATTAACGTAAATTTCATTTTTTCTCTTGCCTTTAAGCTCCGATCTTTCGGATCTGCATCCATTTTATACACATCTACTTGTTCTCCGTTACTTAAAACTAGTGTTTTTATGGGACCTTTCCCCAAATCGAGCGGTTGATCCGAAGTATTTTCTAAAGTGGTTGTTAGTTGAATTGCATTCATTTCCTCTGTATTCAATCCTCGTTCTTCTAAATTATACTTTCCGATATCACTTACTTCTGTGCCCCGTACGATTTTAATTCGCTCCACTTTGATATTAAGTGGTCCCAGTTCAATAGTCGTATTTGGTTCACTCAATTGGTTCAAGACAAACATTCCAAATGCATGCTGCGCTTTATCTCCTACTTGAGTTAATGGTTCTTTATAAGGCTTAACTTTTACATTTGGTTGAGACGTTGTGGAATTTTTTCCACTGTCAGATTTCATTTCTGTCTCTGATTTTGTTTGACTGGAACACGCAGATACAAATATACACACCGATACAATCATCAAGAAGGAAAATATTTTTTTCATTTATAGACTCCTCTACTATAAAATATTATTAAGGCATTTCATCTTGTTGTACAATTCATAATTAATTGTAAATTAGTAGTTTGTGTTTTTGAATATATTCATTAGAAATATATGTAATCTTTACGTTGAGAAAATTTATACATGGGGTATCGTCAACATAATGAAAACGAAGAAAACAAATGTTACACTATATATACTATATACACAAAGTTAGAGGAGGCATTTACATATGTATAAAATTTTAATCGTAGAAGATGATCCTAGTATTTCATCTTTACTACAATCTCACATTCAAAAATACGGTTACGAAGCAATTATTGCAGATAACTTTGATGATATTATGGCTTCATTTAATCATACAAAACCACATCTTGTTTTATTAGATGTAAATTTACCGAAGTTTGATGGTTTCTACTGGTGCCGCCAAATTCGTCATGAATCCACTTGTCCAATTGTTTTCATTTCTGCTCGCGCTGGTGAAATGGAGCAAATTATGGCGATTGAAAGCGGTGCTGATGATTATATTACTAAACCGTTTCATTATGATGTTGTAATGGCAAAAATTAAAGGGCAACTACGCCGCATATACGGTGACTATGCACCGAGTATGACAGAACGCATCGTTGAAGTGGACGGATTAAAACTATATCCTGAAAGACCAGAGCTTCACTTTAGAAATGAGAACGTATTGCTCACAAAAAAAGAGGCAATTCTAGCAGAGATGCTTCTTTCTAAACACCCTCGCACAGCAAACAGAGAAGATTTGTTGTCGGCACTTTGGGATGATGAAAGTTTTGTTGAAGAAAATACATTAAACGTAAATATTACGCGTCTTCGTAAAAAGTTCACTGAGCTTGGAATCGAAAATGCAATCGAAACTGTACGCGGCTTAGGCTATCGATTAAACGCAACTTGGAGCGAATAAAGTATGAAGTTATTTCTACGTGATCACATTGACTTCTTCCTTCTTTACATTTTAAACTTTGTTATCATCTTCGTTTTGTACGATACCGTTGATGGTTTTAAAAACAACAAATTTTATTTTATTGTACTAAGTTTGTACCTATTCATTTGTTTTCTCGCTTATCGCTACGTTCGAAATCGCAGATTATATAAAAGGCTAAGTCAACTGCCTGACAAAATAGAAGATGCGTTCATTGAACGAGCAACTGCCCCTATGCCGCATGGCGTAAATGAGCTGGTTCGTATACAATATCGTCTGTTTCAAAAAGAATTACAGGCATATGAAGTAAAACAGCAAGAGCATCAAATGTTTATTAACCAATGGGTACATCAAATGAAAACGCCTGTTTCTATTATGCAGTTAATGGTGCTTGAAATGGAAGATGAGCATCTTATTCCAAAATTTAAACAAGAGATTGAAAAATTAAACCAAGGACTAGATATGGCATTATATATGGCGCGGTTAAATAATTTCCATGAAGACTTTCATGTAGAAACTATTTCGTTAAAAGACGCAGTTACAAAAAATATAAATAGCTTAAAAGAACTATTTATCCGAAACGGTGTCTTCCCTGTTTTAGAAGTGCATTCTGATGTAATGGTTGCTTCTGATGCAAAGTGGCTGAAATTCATTATTTATCAGTTAATGACAAATGCGGTTCGGTATTCAGGAGAAAGAGGAAAAAAAGTATTCTTATCTGCTGTTCAAAACGGGAAAGATGTTATTTTAGAAGTGCGTGATGAAGGTGTCGGTATTCCGCAAGAAGATATTCGCCGTGTGTTTGAACCATTTTATACAGGAAAAAATGGACGAACGTTTGGAGAATCTACTGGTATGGGCTTATATATTGTAAGTAAAATTTGCTCTTATTTAGGTCATTCTGTCAAATTAGATTCTGAGGTTGGTAAAGGAACAAGTATTAAAATTATTTTCCATAATGCTGCACTAAATAAAACGGATGGAGAGTAACTTATATTGAAAAAACGACCTAAAAACCTTTTCTTTTAGATGAGCGAGAGCTTCTGCCACGGGCATGGTTTAAAACAAAGAGAGACAGACAGCAAGTGGTGGTCTTGTTTTGTTTGCATAGCCACGACAAATGGGTTTATATAGCTTTATGACAAAGTGTATGAGGAATCCTTTCCTTATACACTTTTACAACATATAAGAATGACTTTAAGACTGAGAGGATAAAAATATGACATTTTGGCAATTTGCATTTAAGAACGTAACACGTAACTCCCGTGCTTATTTTGCCTACTTTCTAAGCAGTTCCTTTTCCATTACAATTTTCTTTTCATTTGCCGTGTATTTATTTCATCCTCGTTTACAAAATGCTACCACAACTTCCGGTATCGACACCTTAATGAGAGTATCTGAGGCTGTTATTGTATTCTTTTCATTTTTCTTTTTACTATATTCTACCGGTACGTTTTTAAAAGTTCGAAAAAAACAATTTGGCATTTTAACTGTTTTAGGGATATCCAAAAAGCAATTAAAACGCCTCATTTTCATTGAGAATATGTTAATTGGACTTCTTTCTATTTTTATCGGGATTCAAGTTGGTATTGTATTTTCACAACTTTTCTTATTAGTAACAGCAAAAATTACGCACATGCCTGGATTATATTTATATTTTCCAAAAGGTGCAATTCTGTTAACAACATCAACCTTTCTTGGACTCTTTGTCTTCGTATCAGCTTTCACCCCTGTTTTAATTCGAACGAGAAAAGCTGTACGTCTTTTAAAAGAAGGAAAAATAAAGCAAAATGAAAAAAAACCATCTATCATCGTTTCCTTGTTTGGCATTTTATGCTTACTATCTGGATACACGCTAGCAGGATGTCCAAAGTACTTTCTCTCAATAAGTGATACGATTGGTATACTATACGTTCTCTCTAGCATTTTTGTCATTCCAACACTAGTGACCGTTGGGACATACTTTTTCTTTTCACAAACTAGCTTTCTGCTCATTCATCTGTTGAAAAAAAGACGGAAGTTTTATATGAAACGAATTAATATGCTGTGGATTTCTGACTTAGCAAGCCGTATTCGTACAAATATTAATATGCTCTTTGTCGTAACGATGTTGTCCACTCTCGCCTTTACGATGATTACTTTTATCTATGGATTTGGGAAATTTACAAAGGCACAAATTATGAATGATAACCCATTCGCATTCACTTATCTTTCTTATGATGCGAATCCGATCGCTTCGCCGCATATCAACTGGTTAGAACAACAACTAAAAAAGGAGAAATTTGAATACAACAAAATAAAAGTAGACTTGTATGGTGTATCGTTACAAAATGGTTCAGATTTTCCCTATCAAGATGAAGTATATGTATTAAAGCAAAGTGATTATAATCAGTTAGCTACTGCATTACATTATAAAAAGCTGGTCTTGAAAGATGATGAAACATATATACTCCCTGGGTACTCTTATGAACTTATGTTTGGGAAATGGGACCAATCGCGCCAAAAACAGCCGATTATCCTTTCTCCACAGTCCTTGAAATTACACGTGCAAGGTGTAGGTGATAAAATTGTGACACCCTCTGGGATTATTTCAAATGTAATCGTCTTATCCGACAATACGGTACAATCCCTATCCTATGCTATGAAACATATGACGTTATATAACTTTAAAGTACAGAATTGGGAAAATGCGCATACAATTGCAGAATCATTCATCAAAAAGCTTTATGCGGATCGCCAACAAATTCATTCGAAAGAGCGTTTATATGAAGCTTTTGAAAGAAGTAATTCACTATACGAAGCGAAACTCCAAAATGCTTCCTTTTTCTTTATTGGTACGTTCCTTGGTATTATATTCTTTATCGGGGCTGGAAGCGTGCTATATTTCCGAATGTATACGGATTTAACGAATGAACAAGACAAATATATTACGATTACAAAAATTGGTTTAACACAGTCAGAAATGAAATGGTCAGCTACCATTCAGCTTGCTATCTTATTTTTTGTACCCTATATAATGGCTTCTATCCATACGATATTTGCTTCAAAAATGTGGAAAGGCGTAACAACATTAACCTTGTTTACTGAAGTTAGTGTTGTCCTTATCATTTTTGGAACGGTTGAAATTCTCTTTTTCCTTTTAATTCGCTCATTATATATGAAAAAGTTGTCCAAGCATATTAAACTATAAAGAAAAGCGGAAGCGGCTCGTTCAGAACAAGAGGAGGATGGAGCTTCTGACATAGAGGCGCTTTTTGCCTCGGCGGAAGACGCGAAGCCACCGACTGTTCTAGCCGCTGGAGCTGGATCATAAAGAAAAGCGGAGCCGACTGTTTAGGCCCGTTGGCTAAGGTTCTTTCACACATAAAGTGTTTTTTACCTTCTTGTGTGGAAGGTTCTTAGACATGAGGGCCTAGGAGGTAGAGCTAGACAAAGATGTTGAAAAATTCAAGTTGATTTATAGCGTTAGAAAGGTGATTGATATATGGAGGAAGTACTGCATATTCAAAATGTATCGAAAGTATATGAGGGGAAAGTCCCTCATACTGCTTTAAAAAATATTAATTTACATGTAGATAAAGGAGAATTTGTTGCGATTATGGGCCCGTCAGGAAGCGGGAAATCAACGTTATTAAATGTTATTTCGACCATTGATTCTCCTACAGCAGGAGAAGTCTTTATTAACGGAAAGCAGCCTCATACGTTTCGCAACGAAAAGTTAGCGATCTTTCGCCGGCAAGAATTAGGATTTGTATTTCAAAGCTTTAACTTATTAGACACACTAACAATTGGGGAAAACATCGTTTTGCCCTTAACATTGGATAATGTTCCACTTGCTGAAATGGATGAAAAGCTAGCTACCATTTCAAACAAGCTCGGTATCGATCATATTTTAAATAAACGAATTTTTGAAGTTTCCGGAGGGCAAGCGCAGCGTACCGCAGTAGCCCGTGCAGTCATCCATAAACCTTCATTACTTCTTGCTGATGAACCAACTGGTAATTTAGATTCGAAAGCTGCAATTGATGTAATGGAACTATTTACAAAGTTAAATAAAGAAGAACAAGCAACAATTTTAATGGTGACACATGATCCATTTGCTGCTAGTTATTGCAACCGCGTCATTTTTATTAAAGACGGTGGGCTTTATAATGAACTGCACCGCGGTCTGCACCGTGAAAAATTTTATCAAGAAATATTAGATGTATTAGCACTGCTAGGAGGAAGACGTGGATGAAGTTTTGGCAATTTGCTTTAAAGAATGTCGTTCGCAATTCAAGAGCTTATTTTGCTTATTTTTTAAGCAGCTCATTTTCGATTACGGTATTCTTTTCATTTGCCGTGTATCGATATCATCCACGTTTGCAACATGTACAAAACTATAAAGAAACAGGACCTCTTTTCGATTTAATTGGTTTTACTCAATTTGTAATTGTCCTGTTTTCTTTTTTCTTTTTGGTGTACTCAATTGGAACATTTTTGACCGTACGCAAAAAGCAGTTTGGCATTTTAACGATTTTAGGTATTTCACACAGGCAACTTAAGCGACTTCTTTTTTTAGAAAATATGATTATTGGGCTTCTGTCTACTTTTATTGGCCTCCAAGCTGGTCTTGTATTTTCTAACTTTTTCTTATTAATTACATCAAAAATTTCAGGTATTAACGGCCTTTATTTATATTGGCCATCAAAAGCAATTCAGACAACTATAGCAACATTTCTCATACTTTTTATCATTGTCTCTATCTTTACACCTGCTTTAATCCGAACAAAAAAAATCGTCCACCTTCTAAGTGAGGGAGTTCGCAAACAGAAGGAGAAACCTCCTTCTGTTATCATTTCAATTTTTAGTTTACTATGTCTATTTTCTGGTTATATTTTTTCCGCTTATCCGCAAAGTTATATAACAGAAAAAAGTTTAACAAACGGGATTGGCCTACTCATTATTTTGGCCATTATCCCTCTCGTTACAATTGGGACGTATTTTCTATTCTCCCAAGCTAGTTTTCTTTTCATTTTGATATTAAAAAAACGGCGCCGCTTTTATATGAAAAAAGCGAACATGCTTTGGATCTCTGATTTAGCATCACGCGTTCGCATCAATATTAATATGCTTTTTATCGTAACGATACTATCTGTAATAACTTTTACGACGATCACAACATTATATGCTTTTAATAAATACACAAAAGCTTCTATACTAGAAAGATTTCCTTTTCCATTTACTTATGTATCTTACGAAGGAAATGCATTAGAAACAAAGCATATTGCAGCACTAGAAAATGAGCTACATACAGACAAATTTACATATCAAAAGCATAAATCACTCATTTATAAAGATACTGCTGCTAACCAAGATATTTGGATTATGAAGCAAAGTGACTATAATATTCTCGCTACATCCCTAGGACGTTCTCAAATTCAATTACTAGAACATGAAACATATGTTATTCCAAAATATTCACCTGCAACATTAGAATTATTAATTAATCCTTTTCTTAAACAAAGCAATATTACGTTGGAATCTAATAAAAAAGAATTTCATATAAAAGAAATGGCTAACGGACCGATGATACCGGAGGGAGCTTTCACATACTTAATCGTACTGCAAGATCATGCTGTCGATAACGAAATTCCACATCTCGAACCCATTATGCTTTATAATTTCCAGGTGGATAATTGGGAAGATACACTGCCGCTCACAAAGCGTATTTTGCATATGATTGCAGCGGATGAAAAAAGTGTATTGCCAAATGCAGATCAGCAAGCAATACATGATAAGAAAGCACCTTTCTACATTTTCACATCAAGCGATGAATTATATGTCGATAAGCGCTGGAACGTTGCGAACTTCTTTATCGGTACATTTCTTGGCGTTATTTTCTTCATGGGAGCAGGAAGCGTTCTTTATTTCCGCATGTATAGCGATTTAGCGAGAGAAACAGAAAAGTATAAAACCATTACAAAGATTGGATTAACAAAAGATGAAATGATATGTTCGGCAACCATTCAATTAGCGATCCTATTTTTTGTTCCTTATATTATCGCTTCCGTTCATACAATCTTTGCGATTAAATTTATACAAAGTACACTTTCTTTTTCTCTCTTAAAAGAAGAAATTTTAATATTAGGCCTCTTCGGCATAATTGAAATCATCTTCTTTTTCCTTATACGCTCATTTTACATTCAAAAATTGTCACAACATATAAAGCTGTGAATAAAATAGCCTTGTGCAGAGCACAAGGCTATTTTCAATAGTTTTTAACTTATTAACAACAGCCGCCGTAACCGTAGCCACCATAGCCACCAAAACCACCGTAGCCACCGTAGCCACCGTAGCCACCACCACAGAAACAGCTAGCGCCGATAATGATTAATAAAATAAACAATACGATTAAAAGCGCAAAACCATTACCGTGACGATGTCCATGTCCATGCCCATGTTCACAACTTTCATTCATTACTCTTTTCCTCCTTTAATAAAATCCTTATTCTTTGTCAGATCCTTTCAGTGGATTCCATTTATCCTATGTTTAGGAAAAAAATAAGAAGCTTGTTCTTTTTAAAAACAGGCTTGTTCTAACATAAGATCTTATAAGATTTCAAGTCGATCCCTAGGTAAAAAATCCCATGAAGAATTTCGAAAAAAGGTGAAAGTGGAACAATCCGTGGTAACGCTCAAAACAGTGCAGCAGGCTGAAAAGTAAGAAAAAGGATTTTCAACTGATCATGCTGTTTCATACAAAAAGAGCAGCGATATGAATAACGCCACTCTTTTTATCCCGCTATTCGTGGGTCAGTAAGCTCCCCACTGACAGAAGTTTCACTTTATATACGCTGTGCAATCAACCGGCCTTCTCGTAAAATATGACGCTTCAGCTCGCTATCAAACAATGTATTCAAATGAACCGCAGAAACTTTTCCCATTCCGCTTAACTCTTCCATTAATAGAAACAAAAGCCATTGAAACTCACCTACTGAAATATGCGTTGTCTCAATTGCTATCTCATAATGCGAAGAAGATGTTGCTTCTTTTTTTGCATGAGATCCGAAAATGTACGCCACTTTTACAAACGGTGCCTCTAATAAACAATTTTGGATATGGCGCAGCGCATGTTCATGCTTTTGCATCTGTTCACCTCTCACATACAATGCATTGCTTCGTTATTTCTTCTAGTCTTGCCCGGTTTATGTTATAACCAAACCCAGCTTGCTTAGGAACTATGACTTTTCCATGTTGTAATGTGACTTCCGGCGAGATAATATCTTGCTCCCAATGCCTGCTAGAAGCGGAAATATCACCGGGTATTGTAAAATTCGGAAGTGATGCGAGCGCGATATTTTGTGCCCTGGATATCCCCATTTCCACCATACCTCCGCACCAAACAGGAATGCGATGCTGCTGACAATAATCATGAATACGAATGGATTCTGTTAACCCGCCAACTCGTCCAGGTTTAATGTTAATGATGCGGCAGCTCCCAAGTCTTATCGCCATCCTTGCATCTTCTAAACTATGAATGCTTTCATCTAAGCAAATGCTTGTTTCCATTTGCTGCTGCAAATGAGCATGATCAAGAAAATCGTTATCTGCTAACGGCTGTTCAATCATCATTAACTGAAATTCGTCCAACCTTTGTAACTGCTTCACATCCGCCAATGTATAGGCAGAATTGGCATCTGCCATCAATGGAATCGTCGGAAACGCTTTGCGAATTTCGTGAAGCAAAGCATAGTCATTATCTGGTTTGATTTTCACTTTAAACCGTTTATATCCTTCTTCAGCATATGTTTCAATTCGTGTTAACATATTAGGAATGGTATCCAGACCGATCACGACACCAACTTCAATCTCCTCTTTTACACCGCCAAGTAGCGCAGCAAGCGATTGATTCTCACGCCTTGCATACAAATCCCATAATGCGGCCTCGATTCCTGCTTTTGCCATATTATTGCGCTTTATATGCTGAAAAAGAGACATAACATCAGAAGGATGAGAAAGCTTCTGCTCAAATAGTACCGGCAACAAAAAGTCTTGCAGCATATGAAACGCCGTTACGACTGTTTCTTCTGTATACCACGGTTCTGAAAAAGCAACCACTTCGCCAAAGCCGCTTCGCCCTTCTTCATCTATCAATTCAATCACAATACTTTCGCGCTTTTCATACGTCCCGTAACTTGCAGCAAACGGAATAACGAGCGGCATTTTTGTTACATAAAGAATCGCCTTTTTTATATACATTTACATTTCCTCCGCCAACTGTCGCAGTTCACGGCGCAATAATTTCTTGGAGGCACCCCGCGGCATATCAGAAAGAAAATGAACCGCTTTTGGCACTTTATACCGTGCAAGTTTCTCCGCGCAAAAAGCAAGCAATTCCTCTGCCGCTACATCTGTTGATTTCACAACAAATGCAACAGGAACTTGGCCCCATCTCTCATCACCCACTCCAACAACTCCCGCTTCCAAAACAGCAGGATGGGCTAGCAAGACTTCCTCAATTTGCGCTGGATATATGTTCTCTCCGCCGGAAATAATTAAATCACTGCGGCGATCTAGCACATAAAGAAAACCATCTTCATCTAAGTAACCAATATCCCCAGTATGTAACCAGCCATCATGAATACTCGCTTTCGTCGCCTCTTCACGTTTAAAATAACCACTCGTTACATTCGGCCCCTTCACAACAATTTCCCCGGCCGTTCCTACACTAACTTCCCTTCCATCTTGCTCAATACGAATATGACAAGGAAATAACGGTTTTCCAGCTGAACCAACTTTCGTTAACATATAATCAGCGGCCAACGTACAAATTTGCGAAGACGTCTCCGTCATACCATACGTTTGATACACTGGAAGCCCTTTTGTAACGCACGTTTCCAAAAGCGGTCTTGGAGCTGGCCCTCCGCCAAGCAATACGCAGCGAAGAGACGTCGGATACGTATCTTCTTGCAGCCGTTCTAACAAGTCTGTCAGCATTTTAGATACAACAGAAATCATCGTTACGCCTCTCGTTTGCAGCGCTTCATGAATAAAATCCGGATCATACTTCGGAACAAGTAACACCCTCATACCGTACATCATATTTTTCATTAACAGTGATAACCCGCCCACATGAAAAAGCGGTAAACATGCTAGCCAGCAATCATCATCACGAAGCCCTAAATTTAGCGAAGAACCAACTGCACTCCACCAATGATTCCCGTACGTAATCATCACGCCTTTTGGTTTTCCTGTCGTACCTGACGTATAAATAATCGTCATCGTCTCTTCTAACGCAAACTCACTTTGCACAGTTGCTTTTTCTTTCGGCAATTCTACAAGATCTGTAAATAAGTATACAGGCACCTCTGCTCCCTCAAACTCTTCATCTGTAAGCAAACAAGACACCTCTGCGTCCTCCATTTGCCAAAGTAGCTCTTCTCTTGAAAGACGTGTATTCAGCAACACAGCGACTGCCCCTACATAAGAAAGAGCATGAATCACGATCACCATCTCCATACTATTTTTCATCAGAACAGCCACTTTTGTCCCCTTTTTCACTTGCAAATAAGCAAGATGTTCACACATTGAAAGAACCTCTTCATGAAGTTGTAAAAACGTATACGTACGATCCTTCATTTCAATTGCGGTGCGATCCGGCGTTAAAAAAGCACGTTGCATAAGCCAATTCGGCATTGTTTCCATATCATGTTCTCCTTTCAAAGAATAGAAAGCTAACATATAGCTCTAATCCTTTTCCTTTACGTATAACTAGCGTTACTTTCATATTATCTATCTCTTACTCCTATAGCAAATACTAGCTCTTTGCCTAATTGTGTTCCATTCTTCTGAAGCATATTTATCATTCATAAAACATCTATATTCTTTACATGATGATTACATTAAGCCCACCTGCAAATAACAATATTTACCACAAAAACAAAATGAATAAAATTTCATTTTTCTATACAATTTTATTTTTCACTAAACAACCGTAATGTAAATTTTCGGAAAAATGACAATATTTTATTCAAAAACATCTATTCTTTTTCTACAATAGCATTTATAATAAAATATGTAATTTTACATATACATATTTTTCTATTTGCTTGTAAAGATACACTTTTATGTACCAACAGTTCTCTTTATAAACAAATACACAAAGTTTAACTTTATTCAAAAGGATGCAACTTATAATGCTATTTTAATTATTATTAACAACTGCATCTTAAATTTTCGCAAAAATGACAATTATTTAGTCAAAAAATATCTATCCTTTTTCTACAATAGCATTTATAATAAAATATGTAATTCTGCATATACATATTTTCCTATTTACTTGTAAAGTTTTACTTTTATGTACAAACAGTTCTCTGTATAAATAAATACACAAAGTTTAACTTTATTCAAGAAGATGCAACTTATCATACTAGTTTAATTTTTATCAAATACTTGCATCTTAAATTTTCAAAAAAATGACAAAATTAACCCGAAATATCTATTCTTTTTTTTTGTAATATCATTTACAATAGGGTTAAATTATTACAAATTTTCAAATTATTAAATCTTTTTCATAAAACTTTGATAAATGGTGGTGGATGAAGAAATGAAACAAAAAATGTTAGCAAAATGGATCTCTATGTTAAGTGTGCTTATTATATTGTTAGGAGTTTCTGTTCCACAAGCAAAAGCTGAAGTTGTACATAAAGAAAAATATCAAATAAAGTGGAGTTATAGTAAATCAAAAAATCGAGAAATTATAGCGGGAATGCTTAAAGGAGCATCAGGGAGTATCCAATATTGTTTATCACTAAACCTACCTTCTCCTAATGGACAGGATTTACCTGAAATGGGGAGAGCAACCGACGCGGTATATCGTGTACTACTAAACGGATATCCACAAAAAAGTCCAGCCGAATTAGGTGTATCTACACCAGAAGAAGCATATTACGCAACACAATTAGCGGTATGGATTACTCTTGGACAATTACAAATAGATGAATTAGTACCACAAAATCAACAGGTACATACTCTTATGCAACAGTTAGTCGAAAAATCTAAGAATGGGAAAGAATCCCAAGACGTATTTTTCAATGTAACTTCTCCTGATTCACAAAACGTAAAACAAAATGGAGACTATTTAGAAACAGATTTATATACAATTCAAACAAATGCTGTTTCTGGAACATATACAATTGAAGGTGAAAATGCACCTGCAGGAATTCAACTCTTAAATGAAAACGGGGAAAAGAAAACTACATTTTCTATTAATGAAAAATTCAAGATTTTGATTCCTAAAAATACAGCTAGCGGAGACTTTAAGTTCAAAATAAAATCAACACTAACAAATTTACAGGCAATTACTCTTGATGGAAAACGACGTATCCAAAATACAGCTACATTATTAGAAAGAAGTAAAGAAGAAATAAGTACAGAATTAGTAGTAAAATGGGAAACACTAGGATCTTTAAAAGTTATGAAATTCGACGAAAATAAACAACCTTTACAAGGTGCTGTATTTGAAGTGTCCAATGAAAAAGGTGATATCAAAACAAATATTACCTCTGATCATACAGGCGTTGCGGAATTACATCAACTTCCTATCGGTACTTACAACGTAAAAGAAATTCAAGCTCCAGAAGGATATGTACTAGATCCTACAGTTAAAAAAGTTGATGTACAAACAAATGAAAGCGTTTTATTAGGGGTGGAAAATAAACAAATGCAAGGTGAACTAGAAATCTCAAAAGTGGACTTTGCAGATCACAATAAGAAGCTTTCAAATGCTGAATTTACTATATACAATAAACAAGGTAATGAAGTTTCTAAAGGTAAAACAGATGTAAACGGTGTTATCACATTCAAACTACCTTACGGAACATATACATATAAAGAAACATTAGCTCCAGAAGGATACATACTCAGTAACGATACTTTCTCTTTTGAAATAAAAGAAGATGGTCAAATTATTAAACATACAGTGGAAAATAAAGAGACACCAGTACCTGAGACACAAAAAGAAGAGCTAGGATCTTTAAAAATTATGAAATTTGATGAAAATAAACTGCCTTTACAAGGTGCTGTGTTTGAAGTGTCCAATGAAAAAGGTGATATCAAAACAAATATTACCTCTGATCATACAGGCGTTGCTGAATTACATCAACTTCCTATCGGCACTTACAGCGTAAAAGAAATTCAAGCTCCAGAGGGATATGTACTAGATCCTACAATTAAAAAGGTTAACGTACAAGTGAATGAAAGCGCTTTATTAGAAGTGGAAAATAAAAAGAAACCAGTACCTGAAGTACCAAAAGAAATGCTAGGATCTTTAAAAATTATGAAGTTCGATGAAAATAAACAACCTTTACAAGGTGCTGTGTTTGAAGTGTCCAATGAAAAAGGTGATATCAAAACAAATATTATCTCTGATCATACAGGCGTTGCTGAATTACATCAACTTCCTATCGGCACTTACAGCGTAAAAGAAATTCAAGCTCCAGAGGGATATGTACTAGATCCTACAGTTAAAAAAGTGAATGTAAAAACAAATGAAAGCGCTTTATTAGAAGTGGAAAATAAACAGATGCAAGGTGAACTAGAAATCTCAAAAGTGGACTTTGCAGATCACGATAAGATGCTTTCAAATGCTGAATTTACTATATACAATAAACAAGGTAATGAAGTCGCTAAAGGTAAAACAGATGCAAACGGTGTTATCGCATTCAAACTACCTTATGGAACATATACATATAAAGAAACATTAGCTCCAGAAGGATACATACTTAGCGAAAATACTGTCTCTTTTGAAATAAATGAAGATGGGCAAATTGTTAAACATATAGTGGAAAATCAGAAGAAACCAATATCCGAAGTACCAGATCCATCAGAAACTTTGGAATACGAAATTACAGTAGACCCACAGCTTGTAGCGAAAACTGTGAGTACAATACAATCAGAAACTCTAGTTAAGAAAATTACAGCAGACCCACAGCCTGTAGCGAAAACTGTAAGTACAATAAAACAAAAGCAAGCAAAAACTCTGGTTAAGAAAATTACAGCAGACCCACAGCATATAGAGAAAACTGTGAGTAAGAACACAAAATCTCTACCATCTACTGGATCAAAGTTCCCATTCTTACCTCTTTTAGGAATTGGACTTATCATTGCTGGAGGTTACACATTAAAAATGAGATAATAAATATATTTTTTTTAACAAAGTGAGAAAAGCACCTTATTTAAGGTGCTTTTTCTGAATCTTTCGAAAATATTAAGCCGAATTTTATGGAACTTCGCTACATTACTTAAATACTTCTATTTTTGGACAGTAAGACCTCCACTGATAGAAGTTCACTTTATTGGTATCCATCATAACTTCAAAATGTTCCAATTAAAACGAATACTAGTGCTCAACCATTTGTAATTCCCATATAAATAATTGAAGCACACTATGTATAGAGGTGAAATTATGAATCCTTCTTCATTTTACTCGATTGTGATTATAGTTGCTGCGTTAGTCTTATGGCGCAGAACTAGGGCCATGTATCGTCCGATTAAAGGAAACGGAATCCGTCTTCTCATACCCATATTATTTCTACTATTACCTAGTATTCCCATAATCCTGAATCCAAATGTACATGCTGCTGCCTGGTGGTGGATTTGTGCAGCTATCTTGGGGGGCCTTTTGTCAATTCCACTTATTTGGACCACTAACTATGAACTCCGATCCGATCAGCATATTTATGCTGTAAGAAACAAGAGCTTTATCATCACCTTTCTCATCGTATTTATTATCCGATTTTTACTTCGTGATTATTTAAAATGGCTAGGTCCAGAAACAGAAGCAGCATTATTTATAACTGTAGCGCTGGGATATATTTTACCTTGGAGGATTATTTCTTTCATCAAATTTCGTCAATTATACAAAAGCCGAATCCAAACTAACGACAACATTGACCTCTGATCACACTGGTTATGTGAACGGAAAGTTCCTTCGGTTCTTCTGAAGGAACTTTTAAAGATTCTGTGATGCATTGGTTTTATGTTAACAAAAGGTGCTTTCATATACTGAAAACACTTTTTTAACAGAATACTAGGGTCATCTTCACGACATTTTCCTATTTCAGAAAATTACAAAAACTTACAAAAAAACCACCTATTCTCTTTTCCGAACAACAAGTACAATAAAAGTATAAGATTTTCTATCCATAAAATTTGATAAATGGTGGTGGAGAATGAAATGAAACAAAAAATGTTAGCAAAATGGGTTTGCATGTTCAGTGTGCTTATTATGTTGCTAGGAGTTTCTGTTCCACAAGTCAAGGCCGAAGTTATTCATCGGGAAAACTATCAAATGAATTGGAGTTATAGTAAATCAACAGGCAAAGAAGTTAAAGCGGCATTATTCAAAACTGGATCAGGAAATGTCGCCTATTGTTTAATACTAGGCTTACGTACCCCTAACGGTGAGGATTTACCAGAAATGGGGAACGCAAGTGATCCAGTATATCGTATACTCTTACACGGATATCCACAAAAAAGTCTTGCCGAATTAGGTGTATCTACCATCGCAGAAGCACATTACGCCACCCAATTAGCGATATGGATTGCTATGGGACAATTACAAGTAGATGATCTAGTACCCCAAAATCAAAACGTACATACTCTTATGAAACAATTAGTCGAAAAATCTAAAGATGAGTCAGAAACACAAAAGATTGTTTTTAATGTAACCCCCGCTGATTCCCAAACCGCAAAACAACATGGAGACTATTTAGAAACAGGTCTATATACCATTCAAACAAACGCAATTTCTGGAACATATACAGTTCAAACTGAAAATGCACCTCAAGGAACCCAAATCTTAAATGAAAAGGGGCAACAGAAAACTACATTTTCTATCAATGAAAAATTTAAAATTTTGATTCCTAAAAATACACCTAGTGGAGCTTTCAAATTCAAATTAAAATCAACATTAACGAATTTACAAGCAATTGCCTTTGATGGAGGAAAAATTGTTCAAAATATAGGCGTATTACTACAAAGAAATAGCGAAAACATGAGTACAGATTTAGTCGTAAATTGGGAAACACTAGGATCTTTACAAATTATGAAATTAGGAGAAAAGAAACAACCTTTAAAAGGTGCTGTATTTGAAGTTTCAAGTGAAAAAAGTGATATCAAAAAAAATATCACTACAAATGAGCAAGGCATCGCTGAATTGCATCAACTTCCGATTGGAACTTACATCGTAAAAGAAATTCAAGCGCCTGATGGCTATATATTAGATAATACAGCTAAAAAAATTGAAATAAAAACAGGTGAAACTGCTTTATTAGAAGTTAGAAATGAAAATATACAAGGACAACTAGAAGTATCAAAAGTCGACAGTGCAGATAACAATAAGAAACTTCCAAATGCTGAGTTCACGATCTATGATATACAAGGAAAAGAAGTGGCAAAAGGGAAAACCGATAAAAACGGTACTGCCACATTTAAACTTCCTTATGGCAAATATACCTACAAAGAAACTTTAGCTCCTGATGGCTATGTTATTAACGAGGAAACTTTCTCTTTTGAGATTAAAGAAGATGGGCAAATTATTAAACATACAGTAAACGATAAAAAGATTTCTGGAGAATTCATTATCTCAAAAGTTGACAGTGCAAATAACGACACGAAACTTCCGAATGCTGAGTTCACGATCTATGATATGCAAGGAAAAGAAGTGGCAAAAGGGAAAACCGATAAAAACGGTACTGCCACATTTAAACTTCCTTACGGCAAATACACCTTTAAAGAAACCTTAGCTCCTGATGGCTATGTCATTAACGATGAAACCTTCTCTTTTGAAATTAAAGAAGATGGGCAAATTATTAAACATACAGTGAAGAATCAGAAAAAGCAAACATCAGGAACACCAGGGACACCAAATCAACCACAAACTCCAAATAATGAAATTTCAACAAATACGCAACAATTTATAGATAAACCTATAAGTAAGAATAGAAGGTACCTCCCATCTACCGGAATGCAATTTCCGTCCTTACTTCTTTTTGGAATCGGATTTATTATTGCAGGAGGTTATCTGTTAAAAATGAGACAAAAAGTGTAATAGAAACTATGATACTATATAAAAAACAAAAGAAGATCATCAACGATATAGTAGTTGATGATCTTCTTTTCTCTTTCAATGGACTTTTTTAATGCCCTCAGATTTATCCCGCTATTCGTGGGCAGTAAGACCCACACTGATGGAAGTTTCACTTTATTAAGATGCTTTTAATCAAACTTTATTTCAAAGCAACAGTTTTATTTTTCGTATAGCCTTCATTATTAAGCAACTTTATTACCTCTACACATATTACTCGTTATAGTCGTACTTAGGATTTACTTCAATTTTCCCCTTGTATTTAATGACTTCGAATATGTCTCCCATTTCTGCTTTCTTAAACGTTCTGTCTCCTACGTATATCTCTTCCAGTTTTCCGTCTACCATGATTCTAAGACAGTTTTTCCTAAAGATTGTATCTTGGTATATTGTTTTATTTATCATGACCGCTTGTTTATGTTCACCGTTTCTAAGTAGTTGTCGGTCTATTAGCCCTTGACCTACAGTGGGAACAATGATTAAAAGAATGAATAACATTATGTATATATGTTTCTTGCTTTTCTTTTTGGTTTTTCTTTGCATACTCTCCACTGATATATTTTTCTTCTTCTTTTTCTTTTCCCTCTTTTTATACAACTTTAGCCTTTCCTGTCTTCTTTTTTCATGCTCTTCCCATGTAATATTGAATGATGGGAATTTGAATCGACAATATGCCAATAAGACAAATTCTGCCGATTCAATAGCAAATATATATAATATTATTGTTTGTATAACATAAAACTCCATGTTATCAAATGCATAATTAATGTTTATAAAAATTAATACAAGTAGAACCACTACATAGATTATCATGCCAGTCCATAAATATGATGTCGCTTTAGTAAAAAACGAGACAGCCCCTCCTTCCAACTTATATCCTCCATGTTTTGCCCGTTTAAAAACATCAATTGTTTCTACAATGTGAATACATATTGCCCCCAATAGTATTAAACCAATATAACCCAGTGTCTTATTGTTATATGGAAAATCAAATATTCCTCCAACCACCATAACCATAAATGGTAAGGTTGCTATCTGAAAAGAATAAAATAACATCACGATGGCTTGGAGTTTCTGTAATTTAAAAGCAACCTTCGGAGACATGTATAGCATTAAAAAAACGAATTCCAAAACGTATAAATTTAGCTCAGTTAGTAGAACTTTCTTCTCAAAAGGGCTTAAAAAAATCTTATCACCACTCAGCAAAAAACCTAAAAACACAATAAACATCGGTATAGAAGTATATATAAAAACCCCCAAAAAAAAGATTTGTACATTATCAGGACGAAATCGATTTCTATTTGCTATTTCGAAAAAATCTAAATCCTCTTCCTTCATTTTTAACATCCATTTACTACCTACTTTCTAATTTTGAGTGTTATTAATTTAATTTTAAAGTACAGTTAAAGCATATAAATCCATTTTATTTTTTCAACATATAAGTAGCTGCTGTGCAGAACAAAATATAAACTACACTTACCTACCTTTTCGAAACAATTATAACAAATACAACTATTATTAATTTTCTAAATCTGATAAACAAGAAAATAGATACTCACATGAGTACCTATTTTTGTGGCTATTTACCTTACATATAAAAAATTGTTCAACTTTCTTATCATCCTATTTACTAGGAAGTTGCGCCAGACGATCCTTATAATTTTTAGATAATAAAATGTTTAGAAGGCCTATCATATTATTTGTCTCTTGTCGCGCCTCCTCATATGCTTGGGAAAAGGCTGTTTTATTCTCTTTAGGGTTCTCTATGTTTGCTAACTTACTCCAACTTTTTTTCAGTTTGTCATTCTTTTGAAATAGCCCTTGGTCTACTTCACCTTGGGCGACAGGAGCCATATAATCAAACTCTCCACCTTTTCGAAGGTATGTAAGTGCCTCTGTAATCTCAGCGGTATTTGAGAAATCTCCCTTTCTCGCAGGAGTTTCCAGCACACGAAATACAGGAAGTGATGCATATACTACTTTTACAAGTGCTCTTTCTAAATTTGTTATTTCATCCCATGATTTATATTGAAAAGAAGAATCTTGTTGCACGGTTATAAATGCATATCCTTCTTTCACCAAATTTGATGATAAATTTTCAAGTGGTTCTTCTGTACGAATGTTAATAACCAAATCACCATAATTAGATATATCAGTCGTTCGATTATTTTCACTTGTAACACGGCGAATCGGATGATCAGTGTACAGTATGTAACCACGTTTATCAATATGTTGCTGGAGTTCTTCTACTGTTGTTTGTATACCAATTTGTCCTTCTTCTTTCTTTTGTACATTTTGTTTTTCTTTTTCTGTAGTGACTTTCTCTGTTTTATCAGATGCCACATGTTCTTTTTGAGACTCTTCTTTCTTCTCTACTGACTTTACTACTTCTTTTTCCTTACAAGCAGATAATGTAAATAACGAAGCTGCTAGCATTGCGCTTACTATTGTTTTTTTATAATTCATACAAATCCCCCCCTATCATTATACATAACTAACAAAAAGAGGGTAATGTTCTTTTGGAAATTGGACTTATCATTGCAGGGGATTATGTGTTACAGATGAAGCAAAAATATAAAAGAAAACACGCCTTGAATAAAGACGCGTTTTCTTTTATTCCCAACCCTTGTCTTGAGCTGGTTTATTAAATGACAAAATAACTGTTTATCATCATTCTAAGTTCTACCAATTAACTTCTGACCCCCTGGCACTTCTCTCCTTTAAATTTCCATTCAAATAAGTAGAGTAGTCAAAAGTACATCTTTAGAAAGCCATCCTTATTTTTCACCTGGATTATGGAATGGAAAAATATTATGTAATTCAAGTAACGACCGCCCTGTACGTTCTATGCTGAATGACTTCTCATTATGAGATTTACTGAATTCCTCTAACCTCCAAACCGGTAGTTCCTCTCCCTCGTTAGGTAAATCATAATCTCCACCACATGGATCAGATAAACGATAAAGAACTGCGTTAATAGCTGATCTAGCAATCCAATAAGCAAACACTCCTATTTGTTCTGGCGAAATCCCTGCATCTATCATTTCTCTCATAATCACATCGTCCAGATCCGGGTCCTTATTTTTATTGGCACGTTCAATAGAATGTTGAACCATCAATAAATAAGCATTTACAGCGTTAAAGGCATCTCATCTTATATATCAATGTCCATTAAACTACTCTCAATAATATATATTGCTAGACACACTTCTCTTATCTTCCAATGAATCACTCTTCAATTCCATAGACACTAAGGAAAATGACTTCGAAATACCGAAGTCATCTTTTTCATACATATTCTCAAAGTTCTTTTTATTAATCTATTTCTTTCATAAGATACAATTAAATATAATCTATTCTAAAAGGTTCTTTAAATAACTTCTTATATCCTTTTGTTCAATTCTAGTAAATTCTTCATCCATATCCCGGAATTTTAAGATAGGCTCCTTAATTTCTATTAGGGCATCTACTTCATCTATTGGAACCTCTTTTTTAAAAACAAACTGTTCCATCTTTTCAAATCCATAATTTCTAGCTTCTTTCTCATCATTGGTACCTAGCGAAATTTTATTTATTTCTAGTAAAAACTTACCTATTGCCCATGGAACAAATTCTTTTTCTTTATATATTACCTTGTATTTCAATTTATAAGCCATCTCTACTTCATTAATATCAACCTCTTTTATATATATCACTTTTGAAACGAATCCTTGTTCAAATTTTAATTCTTTAAATCCATATTTTATAGATTCATTTGAATTACTTATAAGCTTCAGTTTATTATCCGATACATTTAATCTATACAAATTATTTTTATAAATAGTATAGTCACTCATACTTTATTATATCTCCCTCTTAATTAGCCATAACCCATCCAAGTTTTGTTGCTACATTACCAGTTTTTGAATCAATATAACTCTCCTCTAACAATTGCATGTTCTTTTTCATTTATTATTCCCTCCAATACGCTACACTACTAGGTATTACTTTGTCGCAACCATCTACCAAATATCCTTGCCATCCATCTGGAATATACTCTTCATATGAACCCGGTTCTGTGTAAAATGAATAAAATATATTTTTATCAAAATCAATACAAAATGTAGGTAAAATTTCACGAATATCATCTTCAGGTTGTTGTGTTAATCGAAATAGTTCATAATAATCTTTCAATTCATTATAACTCACCTTATACTTCTCTATTTTATTTTTGTATATACCGTACTGTTCTCTTGTCAAAATATCAAATCCAGTTCTTTCGTCTTCAAAGCTACTTACGTTATATCCACTCTTTTTAAATGCTTCTTCTAATTTTCTTAAATCAAGAATCCATAATTCCTTGTCTGAAACATAATATTCATATTCTTCATTGTCTTTGACCAAAATAACTATATTCTCATAACCTTCAGGTTGTAGATACATATAAGTACTCCCCTCATTCAATATTTTAGAATTATATACTAGTTCTTCAAAAAATTTATCCCGCATTAACGGGTAGTAAGACCTTCACCTCAAGAGTGGGAGAGAATCGAAGAAGATAGGTGGGGAATAACTGCCCGTAAAAACCTGATTGGTTCAACTAACCATCAGTGGGGGATGAAGCCCCCCACTGATGGAAGTTTCACTTTATTTTAAATTGGTGGAAGTTCAGATGAAATGCTAGTAAATTCTGGCCATGATTTGAACAACTATTTTAGGAGCTGTTAAATCTTGATTTAACGGTGATTTCCTATATCCATAACCATTTCATGAAACCAATTATCCACTTCGAATTCTATAATGTATCCGTCTCTCTTTCTAATGTCATTAAGGAAACATTGTGAACGCTTAGCTGTCATCAAACCTAAAATCAAATTAGAACCCTTAATTAATACATGTATCATTCCATCACCACTAATTTGTACTGAATGAACCTCTCAAAAAACTGCACCGGCTTTTTCTCAGGCGCTGGTGCAGTTTCTACAGGTATTTTCTTCTCAATATTCAGTGAAATATTTTCACTCCCCCCCCCTAATCACCACTTCATTACAATTATGTAGTAGATTAGGACATAATTTTACATTGAAAAATTATTATTACCCTTCAAATTTATCCCAAATCACTGTTCCTTTTCCAAGAATGATATGATCAAATGCCTCCAAAGCATTATCTCCTACCCATCCAGTTGATTTAAATAGTCTTCCTGATTCTGATATGTATAAGTTTAATCCGAAATCAGATAGTGAACCTATAGGAATAACTTTTTCATCAATATAATCCTCTAAACCAAAACACGTACTATTTAACACACCTATTACTCCCTTAATGCAAGTGGTATGTTTAGATATTTGCTTAGACCCATCTCGCCGAATCTTTTCAACATTGATTCGTAATTCTCCAAACTCCTCCATAAATTTTTTGGCACTTTCAAAAACTTCAAATCCTCTTTCTTCAAGAAACTTTACATTTTCTGATATGTCTATTTTTCTACCCTCATACCATCCCGCTTTTTTTAATTCTTCTATTGTCTTATTTGATATTTCCATTTTCATTCCTCCTAGTAATCAATGTTATAAAATCCTATAAACATTCTATTATAATTATTACAAGTTTCAGCAAAACCACCTCGTAAGTTTTCCTTTCTAATCATAAATTTATCATGGTGGTCGTAAACAAATTGTTGGAAATGAAGATATTAATCATGTTTTCCTTTAACTTCTCATACTCTATGTCTACCTTTTCCGTTTAACTTATTTTACCATTTCCCTTTCTTCTTTTGATTTTTGACATATAAAAGACTCATTCCTCTTCACCTTCAAGTTGGAATGAGCCTTTGAAATTTCATCAAGTATGTTTATCAGTTTTCTAACGTTTTGGTTGTTAATTGTATTTAAAAATCTACATTCTAAGATGTAAACGTTTTTTATCTTTGGAAAATATCCATTAGATCCGTTTAAACAAAATTCTTGAAGGACTCGACTGGCACACTCTTTAATCAATAGAAAAATTATATCTTTCCAGAATCTTATCTAGTAATGTATCCTTATTAGATATAACATTTTCGATTTTTTTATAAGGTGTATCACCGTACTCTTCTATAATTTGTTCATTCACGTCAAGCAAAACTTGTTTAACTTCTTGATGTATGTTTTCTAGGCATCTTATCACAATTGCGTAGTACCAATCTTTTTTATTAAATTTAATCAAAATAAGGCTTTTTGGTTCTTTAAGACTCTTTATTAAACGAATCATCTCTGTTTCAGATTCATAATCTTGTATGTACCCCAGCTTATTTTCTCTTGTTAAATCAACGGGAATTCCCATTATTTCGCCTATCCGCTCTACTAGTTCATCAGTATATTCGTTAGGAAATTCATATTCGTATTGCACTAAAGAATCTTGTTTCATATATCCTCTATCCTTAATAAAATTAATCTGTAATGATCCTAACATTTCTCAATTTATATATATACCCTAGAGCATTAGTTTATTTATGTTCTTGCAGCAAGTTTCAATTAATAACTTCTATTATATGTCATTACCAAAACGTTTTAGGTACCTTAGGAAGACATAAACACTCTAGCATCTCTTCTGTATGATCGCCAAATTTAACTAAACATCCATCAGTATATCCATAGTATTTTTCGCTCGGTGTAATTAATAAAATTAAATTGCCTCTATCTGTTTCTCCAACTGGAATTACTTTTTCTCTAATTTCATCATTATGCTCTTCTACTAAATCCTGAAAATATTCACCATCTAAACAATCTCCAACGGACCATTTAGGATTAAAGTGAATGTATTCTTCCATATCAAATGATGAATTAGGATCTTGAAAAGTAATTTCTAGCATTGCAAATTCAGTTAGAAATTTTTCTGCAGTTTCAAATAAATCAATTCCTCTTTCCTTAAATAAATCTTTTATATCTTGTATATCAATCTTTCTACCTTCATACCATCCCGCATTTGTTAGTTTTTCCATTGTAATATCCGATAATTTCATAAAACCACCCCTCTTATCCTGTGGCCTTCATCAATTCTTTAACTTCTTGCTTATATATTTCCTCTAATAAACCAATTTCATTTTCAATCCAGTACCGAATAATTAATTATCATCTACCATTTTCATTATTTCTTCTTTAGTAATGGCCCCACTTTCCCAAGCACTATCAACAAGATAATTTTCTAATAAATAGTTTCTTAACTTTTCGATACATTCAACATAAAAGAAACCGGTATCAGTTGTATGTTGAATTAAATCTTCAATTAATTCATCCTTAATTATCTCAATCGCTTGAGGTACATACTTTGCATTTTCATTTTTATATGCTTGCCAAATAGTATAGGAAACAGCATCTACGAGAGCATACCAGACTTCTGCCCTATTCATATCATCTTCATCTTCTGCAAATTCAGTTATATCATAACAATCTCTGCTATCAATTAATTCATATAAATCATCTGCCAATATACCTTTACACTCAACCCATTGCCAACACTTATCTAGTGCTTCTCTACCATACGTATATTTTTCATCATTTTTATTTATTTTTCGAAACATTTTTTCTGCTATTATCAAATAAATTGTTGTTCTTGCTTCAATTGTAATTTGTTTCATAAACTTTATCATGTATAGTCTTCACCACCCTGAATGGAGTCAATATAATTTAGCTATTATTATTGACAACTTTAATATTGTAATCAAAACTAAAAACTACCCAATTAAACTCCTTGCTTTTTCAAGCTCTTTTAAGATTTCTTCTTTTTCTGACTCCTTAAATCTAGAAATCTTCTCTTCTAAACCATACTCTATTAATTTAAAAAACTCTTTATATTTTAAACATGATATCTCTTCTGGATAACCAGAAAATTCCACACTTAATACAACTTCATCCATCTCACATCTTTCAGAATCACCGTCATCATAGGTACTGTAAGTAGCTATCATACAAACATCATCAAAAATAACTTCTTCTTTTGTTAAAATTACATTTATACATTTTATTATTCTTGATTTATTAATAAAAATCCCTCTAATAAAATTCTTATTCCATTCATCATTCATAATCTTTTTTTCGTTCATAAACATTCTCCTAACATATATCTTAATCAAAACTAATTACTGGCTGGAAGTTTGTAATTTCCTCATCCCTAAAATATCCTATAAACTTCATTCCGTTTGATGCTTCACCACAAGTTAAGTACCCATCTAAATATCCATATTCTGCGAAAGATTTTCGAGTTTCTCCTCTAACTATCTTTCCACATTTTGCACCCATTCTGTCAGCAAATCCTTCGCCTGTTTTAAATTATCATCACATCAATGGTTGCTAAAGAAAATAAAACAAGAACAATGCAAGAGCACTGAAAAAATCACTCATGCGGAAAAAGAACTATTCTCATCTTCAATTATGTATGTGTTGAATTTCCTTACTATTATTATCATTACATTTATTCCTTCCTTTATTATTTTTGAGCATAAAAAAAGACTAACAAGGAAATCACCATCCAATGTTAGTCCATATTTTAGGTTGTATCTAGATCGCAGTTTGATTACATGTAAAAAAGTGCATTCCTTCTTATCGTTCAAGTTAGAATAAGCCTTTGGAAATGTATCAAGTAATTAGCAAATTGTTGAGCGTTTGGTTTGTTGGTTGTATTTTACGATCTTATTGCAAAGTCTGTAAACGTAAATCATAATCCGTTCAATTATTCTCAATATCAATATTATCTAAATTTTCATCTGAAATATCAGCCGCTTGTAACCTTACATATCGTTCCCGCCAATTATCTATAGGAAATGCTCCAAATCCATAGTCTAAATAGATACCCTTATCAATTCTAAGAGTACCTCCCCTTTCAAAGTACTTTATTAATGGTTCATAAACGTCTTGAAAATCACCGTTAAGTATCTTTCCATTCTCAACTAGGGCAACCCATTCTAAGTAACGCAGACAAATTGTTTTACATAATAAATTTGGTTTACCTGGCTCAGTAAAAATACTTGTAATAACATCCTCGAAATCCAGATTAATATCTAACACTTTTGCGGGGCTAAAAAATGGTCCACATTCAAATGGATAAACTTCTAAAAACAATGAGCCCCTTCTCAAATACTCAGCGATTAAAAGTTCACTAGATTTCTTTTTTACTTCAGAGGCTCCCCATGTAATCTGGGAAATACGAGTTATTGCCTGTTTCATTACATCATTCATATCATTCACTCCTTTTGAGATTATAAAATTAAGCAACACTTTCCTTCTATTCACTCTGCCTTTTTTTCTGTCGCTGTATCAATCTTTAATTTTACCTCTACAGGTACGTCCCAAGCTGCTAGTGGTCGTAGCTTTGAATCTAGATTTTCTGCAGTTTTTTTATGTTTGTGCATATCGTATCTATTTTTCTTGCTACATCCAAATACATTGTTATTATTCCTTTCAATTTCTTTGTATAACAATAGAACCAACGCTTCTTCCATTAGAAACATTGGTTCTATTGCTAGTTATAATATAAGTTTTTTCTTTTCATTACATCTTTCATTTAGAGCAAAAGGTGATTAAGTGGCAGAGCATTTTTAAACTATTTTTTAGTTTCATCAACTTAAAATCACTTTTTAATTTTATCTACCACTCTACCTCCTTCTCTCCTACTCACTGCTTAATTACAGTTATGCAGTAGGTTAGGGCATAATTTTGCATTGAAAAAAATATTATTACCCTTTAAATTTACTCCAAATCATTGTTCCTTTTTCAAGAATAATATTATCCAATGCTTCTAAAGCATTATCCCCTGCCCAACCTATTGCTTCAAATATTCTTCCTGATTCTGATATATATAAATTTATCTCAAAATTATAGAGTGAACCTATTGGAATAACTTTTTCATCAATATAATCTTCTAAACCAAAAAACGAACTATTTAACACACCTATCACTTCCTTAATGCAAGTGGTATGTTTACATATTTTCTTAGACCCATCTGAACGAATTTTTTTAACATTGATTCGTAATTCTCCAAACTCCTCCATAAATGTTTTTGCACTTTCAAAAACCTCAAAGCCTCTTTCTTCAAGAAACTTTACATTTTCCGATATGTCTATTTTTCTACCCTCATACCATCCCGCTTTTTTTAATTCTTCTATTGTCTTATTTGATATTTCCATTTTTATTCCTCCTAGTAATCAATATTATAGAAATCTAAAAACGTTCTACTACAATTCCTACAAGGTTTAGCAAAACCACCTTGTAAGTTTTCCGTTAATCATAAAATTATTATAGTGGTTGTAAACACATGTAACCGTCAAGGTAAATTTTACATTTTGTTACTCTCTTGGCATTCTCAGTTTGTTTATGCTTCCTTTTACATAAAAGTACACTTCGTATTTTCCTAAAAATGGTTTATCTCCTATATACTTGATGTTAGAAATACTTTGGCCATTTAAAACCATTGCGATGATTCCTTCCGCTTGTTTCCTTCATATTTTCATACATACAAATTAAGCGACATAATCTTTTTTCAGCAAAGTGAAGCATTCCTTTTCCTATATAGGAAAGGAGGAAGGCTTGCTTAATTGTTATATTGTTTTTCATACTCTAGATACTTTGTTTTCGCATTTTCAGTATTGTATTCTTTATCTCTAAAATTCACCAATATTTGTTGAATTTTTGATAACATCTTCCCCTCTTCATTTTGTTTGTCATAATTAATTACTACTGTTATTGCGGATACTTCCATAGGATTTTCTTTATAATCTTTAGCTCGATCAAAAGTTAAACTAATAGTTGCACTTCCAAATTTATTATATTGCAATTGCAGTTTATCATTAATTATTTCCTGAAATTGTGACTCTGTTAAGCTATAGTAAACCCCTTTCGGCTCATCAAATCCGGCTCTATCATGTTTAGGTTTTAGTTTTCCAATTCCTTGTAAACGATCTATAATGAATTTCACAGTTGAAACATCTAGATTTTGATTCGAGCTTATCCCTTGTCCCTTTTTATACAGAATATTTGTATTATATACATTTTCCTTTTTGTAATTTTTATTTGTCCATGCTTCCTTTTCATTCTTTATATCAGTAACAATGTTTTGCGTTGTGTCTCCATATAGACTTTTATCTTTCGTATTATACACACCTTCTGTAGTTTGATAGATTATTTTACTGTGCTCTCCATCTTCTTTTTCTTCATACGTACTGTATATACCTTGTTCTTGCACATATGCATACCCCTCATCACTCGGAGTCATTACTGTCTGCATATCCCCTTCATCTAACGCCTTTACTAATCTTTCATATTCAATTTTCGTTCCTCCTAAACTACATCCACCTAATAAAGTCGCTGTTATCGTCATAACAAGTATTGCCTTAACTTTTTTCTTCACAGATTTACCCCTTTTGTTATTTTCGTTTTATTAATATCGTAACTATTTTTTCATAGACAAACTAAGAGTAGCGCAAGGGAAAGCGTTTTCGACATTACGTATTCAGTTCATTCTTTTTTCTGTTTCTATAGTGCCTATACGCTTGTGTTGACGGGATTAAAAACAAGATGCATCTAATACACCCATGATTCTTATAATCCCTGCAATGATAAACACGATTGTCCGCCCAAAGAAACCTTTTGCCTTTGTTAAAGTTTTAAGATTTTTTACCCAAGGTATTTCATTCCACTCTATAGAAGATGAATTCATGGATAATTTTTTAATTCTATCTTCAAACGAAGTTTACAGCATGCATCAAATTAGCATTTGGTGCATGCTTGACTCAGTGTATTCCTTCATCTCTTTCGTTTTCCCTCTCTTTATAAAGCTTTATGAATTCCTGACGTTCTCTCTCATGTTCTTCCCATGAAATATAAAATGACGGAAATTTAAATTTACAATAAGCTGATAATTGGAATTCCGCTGCACTGATTGCTACTGTATACATTATAAAAGTCCCAACCACATACATAGCTAAAGTATCAAATTCATAATCATTGTGAAAATAAATTAAAACAAGAAGAACTAATGCGTATATTACACTCCCGATCATCGCATTCCATTTTGTGTTACTAAAAAACGAAGCGAATCTTTCATCCAGACTAAACGCACCTTCGCTAGCCTGCTTAAAAGTATCCAGCGTAGTCACAATATGAACAATTACTGCTCCTAAAACTAATAGTCCTACATACATTAATGTAATTTTATCAATTGAATAATCAGTCATTCCAGGAAGTATCAATATTGTAAATACTATCGTTCCTAATTGAAATGCATATAATAATACAACAAGCGTTTGTAACTTTTGAAATTTAAAACGTGCTTTCGGAAATGAATATAGAATCAAAAAGATGATTTGCAGGCTATATAGGACAAGCTCAATTTTAACAATCATTCTCTCAAAAGAAGTAGTATAATAGTTCCAACCAAATGTCACTAAAGTACCAATAAGGAAAAACATTATTAATGAAACAAAAATTATCGTTCCTATCATAAATCCCGTAACACTTTCAGGATCTAGCTGACCTCTACATTTCAGTCTAAATCCATCTAAATCTTCCTCTTGTATTTTCCACATCTAATTGTCCCACCTTTGACCACATTCTCTTAAATCATTTAAATTCATAATAAAAACCTCCTCATTTTGATGAAAAGAGAAGGTTTCCTTGCTGTGATACATGCTTATCATATTCAAAACTATCCCTTTTGCAGCAACTCATTATGTTTTGACATTTGATCACATAGTGTTTTAAACTCTAACATCCACTCTGATATTTTTTCTATCTCTTGATCAGTGGACTTTTTCTTATATATAAAACCAATTACTTTAATATCTGAAAACGGTAAGCCCCTTTCTACATCCGACGGGACAATGTAAATCAGCACTTTCGTTGTTTTTGATACTTTAATAAAAAAATTAAATCTTGCATAATCGGTCGTAATCATTGTGAATAAACCTGGCACAGGTAAAAATTCACGAATTTTTTCCCCACATTCAGGATATGATGATAAATTCGCAATCATTTCGGCGGTTATGACACAATCAGAGTCTGAAACTTTTCTCAATATTTTTTGCTTAATAAGCTCACCATTTTCATCTGCACATTTGTGCTTGAAGAACACCTTTCTTTCTCTCGAAAATAACCCCATGAAACCACTCCGAATTAAGATAATAGCAGAATTATTATTACGAAAATTAAAATAATAATCCTGATAAATTATCCTTAAATAAATACTGCACTTTTCCCGTCAATACATTGCAGGCTTTCATCACCGCTAAATATATAATAGATCCTAAAAATCATCTCAGCATATGTATACTCGGTTAATCTTTCAAATTTTATATTCAATATTAATTTAGCTCTATTTATTTCCCCTAAAAAACACCAAATATGCTAATCCTGATGAGATGAAAAGGAATACACCCGCTCCTATACTCTCATATGTTTTAAAGTAAATAGAAGCAACTATTACGAGAATCCCCATAATCATTATTAGAATCATTATATATTTCATTACAAATTCTACCACTCTATAGAGAGGTACTATTGTACTTTTAAAAAAACCTTTTTCTGTTTTTAAAGTTTTGGAATCTCTATTCAAAGTAACGCCTTCCTCTCTGTACAGATTAACTTATGAATAATTTTTAATTCTATCTTCAAAATTGTATCAGGAGATTGAGATACGCTATATGCAACTGATTAAACTTTTCAAAGTATCCAAATTACAAGACGTAACTACTGCCGATACAGCCTAATTCGAACGAAAAACCTTCTCATTCTAACGAAAAGAGAAGGCTTTCTTGATATCATATTTTATATCTTATTTGCTATTCCTTTATGTTAATAGCAAATAAGATATAACGCTCAAATCAATCTTCACTATATACCGCAATCTTCACTTCAACATACTGTAAAGACTCATCACCGCTAAACACATGATAAATCGGCGAAGCTAAATTCAGATTATTCTCCTCCATATATTGGAGCATTTCACCATACACCTGCTCTGTTAATCTTTCATAATCTCCTGTATATCGTTTCATGAGCATCTCATCAACATAGTAATAGCTTCTAAATTGAAGTGTTTCTGATGCTGGAATTTCATCTTCATTTACTGGCATAAATAATTCAATATACATATTTCCATCTTTTGGTATATTTTTTAAAGAATAAAACATTGGACCTTTTATAGTTAAATTCGCTTTTGCAATTTCTGACATAAAATCTTCAATTGCTTCTTTCATATCTGGGTAATGAAAAACATATTCTCTTGAAACAACATTTGTATATGCAATGCTTTGTTTTTCAATTAACATTTTACTGTTTCACCTACTTCTATAATAGGAGCATAAATATCTAACCATGTATCACCGTAAACATCTAAACATACGTGATAAAAACTAGTATCTAATTTCATATGATGCTGCTCTGCAACCTCATGTATTAAGTTATAAGCATCCTCAATGTCCCCATCTTCATCTGTAAATCGAACACATAGGGCATTCTTTATAATTAAAGCATCATAATACTCATATGCAGAGTTCTCATCTAAACTAACTCTTCCATTGACAGGGATACAATACGTATATTCCCCATATTCTGGTTCATTTTCTAATGGTGAATATTTATATAGAACAGGTCCTACTGCATATATTCCATTATGAACTACTTGATTTCTAAGTGCTTTAGCGGGTATCAACCAATCTTCTTTTTTTACAATTTGAGTAATACTAATTAAATTCAAAAGTGATAATGCTTTATGCTGAACTTTCACAAAATCTACCCCTTTTCATGGTATTAATTTATAAACAGTCATTAACTGTAAATGCAGTCTATTTGAATTTTTAGGATGTAAAACTTATTTTATTTCTTTGGATTTCTCTTTTTCTCTCTCTTTATAACGCTTTCTGAATTCCTGACGTTCTCTTTCATGTTCTTCCCATGAAATATAAAATGATGGAAATTTAAATCTGCAATAGGCTAATAATTGGAACTCAGCTGCACCTATAGCTACCGCGTACATTATTAGAGTCCCGCCCGCATACAACCCTAAAACCTTTGGCGTATAATCATTATGCACATAAATTAAAGTGAGGAGAGTTAACGCATAAATTACAGCACACTTAGTTGCATTCGCCTTTGTTTTACTAAAAAATGAAAACGCACTAAATGCTCCCTCACTTGCCTGTCTAAAGGTATCAATAGTCGATAAAATATGAACAATGACTGCACCTAAAAATAATAACCCAACATACATTAATGTAATTTGATCAATTGAATAATTTGATATTCCCGGGATTATCAGCATTGTAAATGTTATAGTACCAAGCTGAAATGCATATAACAGTACCACAAGTGTTTGTAGTTTCTGAAATTTAAATGGCATCTTGGGAAACAAATAAATAATTAAAAAAATTACTTGAAGACTATAAAACACTAACTCAAGGCTAACAATTATTTTATCAAAGAGAGTCGGATAGTAACCCCAACCAAATCTTATTAACCCTCCAACAAGAAAAAACATTATTAATGAAATAAAAAACATCGTTCCAAACATAAACCCTGTAGCCCAATCGGGACTTAAACGATCCTTGCATGTGCTTTTAAATTCATCTAAATCTTCTTCTTTTATGTTCCACATTTGATTCCTTCACCTTCACTCTGAATTAGTATTCTACCCCAAATAAAGATCCAAGTTTCTTAGTCACCGATTTTATACCTTTTTTTGTACTGCTAACCACACTTTCTCCTCCCAAAATGCCAAATTCAGTATTTACTGCCAATGAAGCAACTATTCCAACACCCGCTCCAACTGCAGTCCCAATAGGCGGAAGGAAAAATGAGCCCGCTACGGCACCAGCTGCAGCCGCCCCAGCAGTTGTTCCAACATCTACTGCTGAATCTGTTGCTATATCCCAAGCGTCATGTAATTGCCAACCATCTCTGCTAGCCTCTACAACATTATTTGCAACTGAAAGAACAGATCCAGCTATCCCAGCACTTTTCATTACTTTCCCTACTCCACCCAGTTCTTTGAGTGTATCCTTCCATTTCCAAGGCTTTAAATCATTAACACCTTTTCCGAGTTCTGTTTTGAGTGAACTCCAAGATTTTGTCCCAACAGCTTTTGCGAGTCCATTATTCTTCCAATCTAGTTTAAAATCTTTATACGCTTCAAATTCTGGTAATTCATTAATCTCTTTTATTGCTGATTCTATTTCTTTATTTGTTATTTTGGGATTAGTTACTCTCATCCAATCAGTTAAATACCCCTCTACCTTACCTTTGAAAAATTTAAAAATATGATCCTCATCTTTATCAGCCTTTAAAAATTCAAGAGCTTCTACCATTTGTTTCGGTTTTAATGTTTTTAATAAAAATTGTCCATCACCATCTACAATGTCAAACTTCACACCAAAACCTAAATTCTTTTTCATATAATGGAAGCGCAAGTATGAAGATATTAAGCCTTTCCCCCATTTATTCCCTTTATTAAAATAGCCTACATTAGCTTTTGCAGCAACAATTACTGATCCCAAAAATGCTCCATCTTCAGACATAATTTTCCCTATTGAATCACTAGAAAAATCTCCACTATTAGTTCGTATTCGATTCATTCCATCATCTAACCCACTCATCATTTCACGAAATGCTTGCAGGTCATTTTGTTGACTGTTATAAGTTTCTAATTTTTCTAATGTATCACTGATTTCTTTTTGACTTCTTACAGCTCCTTCCGTGATTCCTGATGATGATGGATATTGAATTGCAATGATGTCACTAATGGATCCCACCGTTTGTGTTGCTTCGTTGTTAGATTGGTTAAATCCTTCACTATATCCATTAATTTTTTTCTTTACATCATCCAAGTAAATTCCATAAATTTTCACATCAGCATCACTGTCAACCGTATTATTGAAATCATCAATTGTTTTTTGAAATTGTTCTTTTAATAAATTAGTTGCTTTTACATAAATAGAAATAACACTTTCATGAACCGTAGATAAATAATCTTTAATGCTATTAGCCGTTTCCCCTTGAAAAGAGTTAATTTCCTTAAAATCATCTATTTTTTTCATTAAAGACTCAAAATGTTGCTCCAACTCAGTGGCACTCGCTTGAAATCTACTTTGAAGTTCTTTCACTTCCTGTAACTCAATATTTTTATCCATGCTTCTCCCCCCCCTATTTTACTATTACCTATTAAGATAGACTGAATTGATGCTCATTTGTTTTTCAAATTGTTCATCTTGTTCAACAATTTTTTCCCCAGTTTGTTGAATTCTATTAATATCATTTTGTAGCACTTGTTCATACTCCTGCACCTTTTTAGATAACCGTTCTATCTCTTCACAATATTTAGTTAATCTATCCAAGTTGGTACGATTCAACTTCATATCATTAAACTTTGTTTTCCCTACATCACTCGCACCACTTTTTAGTTCACTTACTTTCGAATCAAAGACGGCCTTATTTAACTTAATTTCGCCCATTATCCATTCTCCTTCTTCTGTTTTTCAACTTGAATATTATCGTTCACAATTGAAACACTTTTATTTAATGAAGAAATCGCTGATTCACATGAAGAAATTTGTCCATCAATTTTTTGAATCTCATGTTCAATATCTTCTTTTACTCTATCTAACTCGCTTATAAATCTTCCTAAATTAGAGAGGACTTGTTCTTGATAGGTGGACTTGAAAGTAGTTGCTCTTTGTCCTTTCCACATACCATCATTAATTTCTAGTGATTTAAATTGTTGCTCGTTTTGCCGAATGGATTCAATATTATTTCCAAATTGTCCTTTTGCTTGTACTAATCGTTGTTTTTTTAGCTGCAGAGCCGCTAAATGGCTCTGCTGCTGACTAATGCTACTAAGTAAATTTGCTTTCTGACTATCAAGTTGCGATAATTCCATTAATATCCCCCCTGAATAGTTGGTACCTTAATTTTTGTCGCATATCTATCTTTTATAAAGTATCCTTCAAAAGGATTTAACTTCGTACTACTTGAATCCTTATTGGATACATCAAACGCCATTTGTCCAGATGATTTTCTTAACAAAATAATGTGCGATTGTGTTTTGACTGCTTTTGAAGCTGAATCGTAGCGGCTATCAATCGCATCGACATCACAACCAATGACAAAATGGATTCCCATATATGCACCATTCGTAATCAATTCTGCTAAGCGATATGTTTCACTATCTTCTACACTACTAACAACATCATTTAAGTCTGCGATGACGATAACAATTGGCTTGAACTTTTTAACATAGTCTGCTGGATTTATCGTGTCATTTGAAGCTTCTTGCTCTTCTTTAAATGCAGCTTCCCTTGATCTATAAGCACCTTCGATTTGCTGAATCGTTTTTTCTATTCCTGCTTTGTCAGCTACATATAAGGCTGTTTTGCCCTTAAAGTTTGAGAATGTTTGTGCTCTTGAATCTACAAGACCTACATCAAATCCCTGACTTTCAAGTAATTGGTGAGTAAATTGATAAATCATATTTTCAATTTGGTCTTTTTTTATTCCTGCTACAACAAGGTTTGAAGCTTCTACTAAATCTAATTTCATTGGTGTGACATTCTCAGTTTCAACCCCAAAGGATAGTTTACGAGCTTCCATAATTTTTCTCGTTTCTGGCCATGCAATAAATTCTTTATATTCCAAGATCTCTGGTACCATCGGAATAGCTTTTGGTTTTGGACCAGTCCAAAACTCGTTCATATCTCGCCCTTCAGCTTGTATATGCTCAATTACACCGAGCACATCCTCTCCTTCTGTTGGCATACAAGTTTGGAACACTGTTGGGTCTTCGATTTTTACTAAACCGCGCCCAGCTAATTCTTCAATTTTCAAATCAGTACGCCCTACAATTGCTCTAGGTTCTGTGTCATCGATCATGTAGAGAGCAATTTGCACCTTAATATTCGTATTCACCTGTATTCTCAATGCATTTTGACGCATAGCCGATAATAGTAAATGAATTCCTACTGCGGCGCCTTCACGAACAATTTGTGCAATCAGGCGTTCAAAGTTATCAACAAATGCGGCCTCTTTAACTCCATCATAATTATCTAATGTAATGAGTATTGTTGGCAATGTTTCACCACTAGCTCGTTCATACATTTCAAGATTAGCAACGCCATATTTACTTAACAGTCGCTTTCTTTCCTTAAGCGTTTCTTCTATACGACGGATAAATTTCTCGCATTTTTCTGCTTGGTCTAGCGTTATGATATCTGCTACGTGCGGTAGTGTTTTTAATGGCATTAATCCATTTGTTCCAAAATCAAGCAAGTACACATGCAAATGCTCCGGACTATGCTGACGCACCGCATCCATAACGACTGTTTGTAAGAAAGTTGATTTTCCGTATCCTGGACTTGAGTAAACTGCAACGTGACCGTCTTTACTTATGTCTAATGTAAGCGGTGTTTGCGCTTGTAATTCAGGCTGGTCTAGTAAACCAACTGTTGCTTGTAATGGTTTCTTTTCACCTGACCATGCTTCCTTAAAGTTTACTGGATGTAAGTCTTGCAGGAATATTTTCTCTGGAAGCGGTGGTAACCACGGTCTTGGTAGTGCTTCGATTCGGTTTTCTTCTGTGTAATCATGAATGTAATTGATAACCGCATCAAGTTCAGTTGGTACAGTTGTGATTTCTGTTTTATCTCCGAGTCCACTCAAGTCCTCACTCAAAATCTCATACTGTCCAAGCTCATTGATCGCATAAACAGTCGTATCTAGCTGTTCTTGATCATCTTTGTCTTCAATATAATCCGCCCCGCTCCATGCACTTTGGAACAGTTCATAAATTTCGTTATTTCCGACTTGTAAGTACGCTCGGCCTGGCAGTGTAATTTCTGCAGCGTCTGGCGTTTTTAAGATTTCATTACTGTCAGATGCGTTTTGTACTTTTAGTGCTAATTTGAATTTAGAGTTACTCCAAATTTGATCATTTACGACCCCGCTCGGTTTTTGCGTTGCTAGGATTAAGTGAATTCCTAGGGAACGACCGATACGTGCTGTTGATACTAATTCTTTCATAAAGTCAGGTTGCTCTGCTTTTAATTCGGCGAATTCATCCGAAATTAAGAATAGATGCGGCATTGCTTCTTTCACTTTGCCCTGTTTGTATAGTTTTTGATATTGGTTAATATGGTTTACATCATGTTCGCCAAATAAGCGTTGACGTTTTTGTAATTCTGCTTTAATCGATGCAAGGGCACGCATACTTTGGGCGCCGTCTAAGTTCGTAATTGTTCCTAATAAATGCGGTAGGTCCTTAAATAAGTTCGCCATTCCCCCGCCCTTATAGTCAATCAGTAGGAATGCTACTTCATACGGATGGAAGTTCACCGCAAGGGATAAGATGTACGATTGAATAATTTCTGATTTACCAGATCCTGTTGTACCTGCGACTAATCCGTGTGGTCCGTGCGCTTTTTCATGTAAGTTCAAGTTGACGATGTCATCTTTACCACGTAAGCCGAGCGGTACAGCTAAGCTCTTAAAGGTTTCGTTTTTCGCCCAGCGTCCCTTAATGTTTAGTTCGTGAACTTTTTCAACACCGTACATTTCAAGGAATGTAACACTTTCTGGAATACTGTTTCTTAAGTTTTGTAAGTGATTCAGCGGTGCTAATGCACGAGAGATATCTTCTTTGTTGAAGCCATCTGGGAAGTGATCAAGCGTAAAGTGGCGATTTACTAATTCCCCTTTTTCTAACATGATGTTCCCGTTTTTCGCATCGCGAATATCTATAACTGTTTTTACGTGTTCTGGTAAACTTTGCATCACATCTTCTACAAAGATGAGAGATACACCAAGTTCGCTTGGGTCTTCATTAAAGAATTCCATTACACTATGATCTAAAATTAGTTTTTCATCTGTAATCAATACAACGTAATGAGGTGCAAAATACACTTTTTCTTTGGAGTTGCCTTTCTCTTCCACAGCTAACTTACGTTCTTTCAAAATTTGATACAAACTGTTCAATACTTGATCTCGGCTTCGGTCATGATAAACGAACCCGCGAACATTAATATCTCGTAAACTCGCATGCGGTAACCAACGCATCCAATCCCAGCTTACTTTTTCTTCTTCTGGGAAAATCGTAATGAATTGTAGGTCATAATAACTATGAAACAGTGCTGTCTGCATAACGAGCATTTGCAGCTGTTCGATTACTAACTTTCGTTGTCCAATATAACCTACTGGGCCGTTTACTAAGTCGGTCACAACCGGTACATTCTTTAAACCCTCATATTGCGAACGTAGGTCTTTTGCAGCTTCTACTAATTCATCTTTGTTTTGCGTAAACTCTTCTTCGCTAAACTTAATCTCAAAACTAGAATCAACACGCCCGAGTCCAACGCGATATGTTAAGAAGTCATGGTGTAACATTGTTTTTTCATAGACTTGAGAATCTACTCTTACTGCCATATCACGAATTTGTTCAATGTTTGGATAGTGATAATCCAGAGCGTGCCTTTGTTCTTCACTTGCAGCATACAATTCTTGTGTTTTCTGCTTCAAATAATTTTGATAACTTTCGTTCCGCTCTTTCGTCTCAATTCTGTATTTCTTTAAATTCTTTAAATACGTGGTTAATGAAATAATTACCGTTACCACTGTCATCCCTAGTGAAGCGAGAATAAAAATTCCGCGCGGCTGAAAAATTGCAATGACTACAGTCAACACAATCATCACAATCGGCGGCACGATCATCTGCGCCAGTTGTTCACTTGGTTTTGACGGCAAATGAGATGGTTTTCCAATCGTTAGCTTTTCCTCTGGCTCACGGTAAATAATCCGCGGGGAACGATGATAATTTGGATATTCTTCCCCAAAATCATTATCAGCTTCGATTAAAGGTGTTAATTTTGTTGTAATGCGATTAGATGAAGCCAATATTTGAATATCTTCTTTTCCAACTTTAATTGTTACACCGTCAAAATAAAGCTGGTCACCTGGTTCAAGCATTTCCTCACCAGTCATACGGAAAAAGTTGTGATATACATAGCCGTCATTCACAATGACTTTAAAACAATCCCCTAATGTTTCACGGATGAACAGCAAGCTAGCTTTCATGTTCTTGATTATTACGTCATCGCGATCCGTTGCGCCAAACGAAATACTATATTTGGACGCTGTATCATACACATACTCTTCTTCTGCATCCGTCAAGTAAAAGTGCATTTGTTTTTCATTAGTGATATCTACTGTCACATGTTCATTTACATGTAAGGCTTCATTCTCAAGATTCCATACTTCGCCATCCCATTTCACCACTACACGCGTTTCTAAGTCCGTGTAAGTAACGGTATCGGACCATTCATTTCCGATTGTGACTAATTCACGTTTTTTCGGATTAAGATGACATTTATGCAGTTGATTGCCGTAACTAATTGTTAGTAGTTGTACCATCTCTATCTCCCGTTTCTTTTATTTTTATTTCGTATGATGTTTAGTTTGCTTTATTTCCTGATGGATTTTTATTTGATAAGTCACCTGAGGAATCCGTATTGTATTTCTTTTGGTAATCTTCCAACTCTTTTTGATATTTTTGTACTTTTTCTTCACGCGCCGAACCAGTTAATTTCGGATTGTTTTTCACTTGTTCGATTTGTTTAATTAACCCGTACATAATCAATTGCGGGTCATCTATATATTTCGCAAGATCTAAAGATTTAGAGAAATCTCCGCGCCCGTTGTAGATCCAATATAGTAAATAACTTTTATCACTTTTTAGACTCACATTCTTCATAATTGCTGCTTTTTGATCATCTGTTAATTTTTCTGCTTTCACGTATGAAGAAGCTAAAACATATTTAGAGGCATCTGGTAATTTCTCAGGATCTTGTTCCTTTAAAGTGCTAATTACTTTATCGTAGTCTGTCGCTAAGAAATTTTTATCTGCTTCTAACAATTTATTTTGATACGGCATTTTTACAAAGCTGAAATAGCCAAGCGGTACAGCAAGAACAACAGAAGCAACAATCATCGAAATAGATAATCGTTTAAATAAACGGAATCGTTTTTTCGGCACAAGTTGCATATTTTTCTCTGTAGTCGTTTGTTCTCTTCTGTACTGATCATTTAACAACTTTACAAGGTCATCAAATGTACTAACATCAACAACACTACGATCAAACGCTGTATCCTTCGCATTTTCCAATGAACCAGAATACAACTCATCAAAACTATATTTCTTCGAGAATAGCGCAACAACTAAACATTTATACTGGCGTAAAAATTTTGCATCATCTAAGCGATATGGTGGTACGATATCACGAATACCACGATAAACAAGATATGGCATATAATTGTCATCGAATACGATATTGTCTGGATGAAGAAAGAAAGTTTTTCGAGTTTGTAAACACTCTTGAAAGCGGGCAACGTTAAGCAATAGTCGCAGTTTATCGTTTTTACCTAGTTTTTGTACATCTTGCCATTCTCTTGTTTGTTCCTTAACGTTGAACTCAAATGTAAACATATCTTCATGATCTTCTACTGTAGCCGGTACAAAGAAATTAGATTTCTCCGTAATTAACTCCAATTGCCGTATATCCTTCACACGCGTCTGCGATTTTGATAACTTCAATTTCCGTACATGCTCAGTCGTTTCAAACAGATAATTCATCGAATCTAGCTGAATCGTTCTTTCTGTCATAGTCCTTTACTCCTCTTTGTCATGTTCTTTTCTATATAAATCCATTTTGATTTTCCCACATATAAGTCACTGCTATGTAGAAATGTCCTACTCTTGCCCTCTACCTTTGTTTCAAACACCGCACGTGGCAAAAACAGGCACTGACCGCTCCAACACACGGTCAGTTGCTCTTGTCCACCTAAAAGAAAGGTTTTTTTATCAATCACTTATGTTTCTATAAAACTTTCAATATATCCCCGTCCGTTACTTGATAATCACCCAACCGATCATCATCAGTTAATAACAGTTCTTTATTAACAACCTTAACAGCGCAGCGCGAAACTTCCATCACATCAAGCTTCAGCGCCTCAGCAATATTCATAAGCAGCTGCTTGATGGGCTGATGGGTAGGGATGCGCAGATCGTATAATCTGCCATCCCCTTTATTAAAGTCAATGGTGACATTAATATGTGTTTGTCCTGCCATACGTTCTTCTCCCTTATCGCCAAATTTTCCGTATTACAACATAAATGCCACAGCAAATTGCTAATACCACAGCAGCTAGGATTCCTATCATTTGCTTACTAATAGGATCCGTTTCTTGTTGATTCGTATTTTGGCTAGCGTTAACAGCTGTGCTAACCGTATAATTTTGCGCAAACAAGCTGTTCTGTCTGTCCTTCACAGTTGTATCCTTCTTGTTTGATGTCACAAATAATGAGTCATTTAATTCTTTCGCGATGCCCTCTATGTCTTTTTGCTTCTCTTTAATTGCATCTTTTGTTTGTTCTTTAAACAAGTCTGGTGCATATTTATCGAGTTCAGTTTCTTGGTTTTCCTTTTGTTCCTTTTCAATTTTTTCCTGGTTCGTCTGTTCAACACGATCCGTTTTCAAATCCATCTTCCCGTTATGTTCAAGATAGCTATCCGTCTCAGCGTGAATGGACACCGGTGTAAGAATAAGCAACAAAAAAGCGGTAATGAAACTAGCCCGCATGAGAATCAGCTTCATGTCCATCCCCTTCTTCTTTCCGGTATTTGTGTACGACAAGCAAGTTTGCCACAAGGCCAATAACAGCAAATGCAATTAAGCCATACATAATAGTCAGCCAATCTGCTCGGTCGTTTGCGAAACCAGTAAGCATACTCTCAATATATTGGAGCGGTGAAAATTCACGTATTTTAGCAGCAGTCGACATTTTATCAAGGTTCAATCCAACTGCATCTGTCAGGAACAGATACAGGCTAAATGTAGCTAGTAGAATGAACATTCCGATCATTTTCATTTGGCGTAATAAGTAGCCTGAAATGAGAACCAACACTAACATAGTGATGGTAAAAATGCTGATCCATACTAAGAATTTCGCATGACCAATTTTCAATAAATAGCCTGAAATGCCGCCAATTAGAATCCCTTCCACAATTCCAATACCAACTTGAACAGTCGTAGTTGGCACGTTTTTCAATACCAATGACAACTCTTCCTCAAAAGCGCTTTCTTCTATGCGCTTTCGTTCTTGATTTGAAATGACATAAGCTGTAAATAGAGAAACAATGAAGCAAATTAGTACTAATAAATATGGTGTAAACGTATCTGCGGCTACAACAACACCATCATTTTTTGTTTGCACTGGATTTGCAAGGAAGCTATATAAGTTTTCATTTTGTCGCTCGCCAACACGGCTATTCGCTAGAACCTTTGTGAAGTTTTTCAAGAAATCTTTATCGTCAAGCACTTTCTTACTAAAATCGATCGAAAGCCCTGTCGCCTGCTTCACTAATGTATTTCCACTATCTTGAATTGCCTTCGCTTGGTTATCGATATTATCAAACGTTTTATACACATCGTCAGCTGATATTAAGTTACCCTTCGATTGATCCGCCAGTGTTTGACTTTGTGCAAAAATAGACTTGAATGCCCCGTCTAACGCAAGCGTTGCCGTTTGCTCACCATCGCTATTTGTCACAACTTTTCCTTGCTGTTCAATTAGCTTACGGCTTGTTTCACGCCATGTTACTAAATCTTTTAGAGTCTGCGTAAGATCTGTATTTATTACACTCGCTTGCTTAGTTGTCTGCTCAATTGCATTTGTTAAGTCTTGAGATTTTTCACCTGCTTTCTCAACCAATTGACTGTAAGCATCTACTTTGGTTTTCAAATCTGTTTTTTGTTCACCTATTTTTTCTGTCGTTTGCTTAGCAACATATTCTGCTAGTAAGTTAATTGCATCACCTTTGTGGAACAGGTAGTATAATGGATATGGATATGTTTCTGGATTTTGATGTTCTTCACTAGCTATATCCGTAAGTTTTTTTTGACTAAAATCCTCTCGTAAATCACCTGATGCATCAATACCGTAATACAAGTTATACAAGCTGGATAGTTTTTGATAATTTTTAACCGTCTCTTCAACTGCTTGTATAAGTTTATTAGTAGCATTCTGATCTAACGGTGACATAACTTGGTGGGTGATGTAATTATTATTTACAGGTTTCCATTCATCTTCTGTACCCGTTTTTTTATCTTGTGTGGGAGGCGGTTCTATTTGTGTCTCGCCGTTATTTTTTCCTGGCTGACTAGTACCATTTTGCGTTTGACTGTCATTCCCCCCTGTCTGGCTATCACTTTTCTCTACCTTATTCAAGGAATTCGGATTAGCGATTGCACGTGATTGACTTAATATAGGCGGTTCAGATGGTGTTGGTTTTATGACAGGTGGTAATTGAGTTAGGACATTATCCGTATCCTCTTGTGTCAAATTCCAACTCCAAGTTACAGGTTCAAAGATAGAAATATCACTGTTAGCGTCTTTTAACCGTAATGTCACATTGATCACAAAATCACTTTTTTCTGTAGCTGGTAAAACAATTTTTTTATTTTCAAGGTACTCCTGAGTATAATCTTTTTCTTCTCCAATAGTCAGTTTCACACTTTTCACTTCATAATCGTCTGGTACATTTAATGTGATATATTGTCCTGATTTTTTCATAGCTGGTAGTACTGCTTTATCCGTTACGTCAATACCATTACTTGCCAGATTATCCTTCACATCTTTTACCATTTTCGTAAGCGGAATGCTATTCTCACTTCGGTTAGGTGTATAAGGTTTTTCCGAATTATATTTCTTCGTAATAGCAATAACATTTTCCAATTCTTTTTTAGTCCCATCTGATAAACCGATATTTCGAATATCATTTTCCTCTAGCGATGGCAACCCATCAATAAGCTCTTGGATTTTTTTATTCATATGCTCATCGGGTTTACTAAAAAAATTACCTTCAGAGTAATCTGGAATGTCCTTCTTCAGCTTTTCGGTTATTGCTGTCTCTAGGTCTGTCCCCAATTTATTGTCCAACTCTGTGCTATAATCACGAACTTTTTTACTGTTATCCTCAAAATACTTTTTAATAGCATCTGAATCCGATAAAATAGTAGGCTTATCTTCCTTCAACTGAAATTGATCATAGATTTCTTTATTCACTAATTCTAAATTAGTAAGTCGCTGCAGTATATCTGTCGTATTCATCCCTTGGTCAAACTGAGCCAGCTGCGTCGCGAAGTCCTTTAAGACAAGGCCATTCGCTTCCTTCGTTTTATTGAAATCACCAAAGGTTGTCTGATATGTTTGATTGGATTTCATACCCTCATTTAAATTGTTGCCAAACCCGTTTAAAATCTCTTGTAACCCTTTAAAACTGCCTTTCGATACACCTGTTTGATCTTGCACACTTTTAAACTGCTGTGTGTAACCAGCTAGTGGGCTCTGAACCTCATCATTGTACATATTGCTGTAAGTTTGTTCTTTTTTTACAAGAGTTGTAATGTTATCCTGTGCGTTTTGCAAGTTTCCAATAATACTAGCGAAATAAACATCGATAATTCGGCGGTTAAAATCTTCAAGAATTGAACTTGCTGTTTTTTCCGCTTCTGCTTTCACATCATTATTACCAGTTGCATTCACTTTGTAGTTAAGCGTCACTTTTTCCGGTGCATTCGACTCAATTGATAATGCTCTTTGTGAGAAATCGTTCGGAATAACGATCATCATATTATAAACGTTACGTGCTAGTCCGCTCTCCGCTACCCCGCGGCTAACTACATACCAATCATGGGTAGTATCTTTTTCAACACTCGTAATAAACTCATTACCAAATTCAATCTTTTTGCCACCCAGGTTTGCACCTTGATCTTCGTTAACTAGCGCAACCGTCATTTTTTGCGTGTCTTTATTATCCTTTCCTTTCTTCACTTGATTCAGTGCTAGAAAGGAGGTTCCGGCAGACAACGCAAGCGTCAGTATAATAAAAAATACTACGCTCCATTTTATTTTTTTCACACATCACCACTCCTGCTAGTAAAACTCTTTGTCTGTGTACTGTTATTCGTTTACTTCTAGTGGTCACTCTTTTCATGCCCACGATAAGGTAAAACTTTTATTAATAGGAGGCTTATTGTCCACAAATAGCGAGATAAATGCAGACAAACTTCAAGCTACCTTATACTTTTTTACTAAGCATTTATATTTATTTCTTAATATAATCCTAAGAAAAACTGTGGTACATACCTTTGTTTTACAAATAAATCCAAAAAAGCAAGCCACGCAGCACTTGCTGCGTGGCTCACTACTAGGAGAATTAACTCGCGCTCGTTAATATGTAAAGCATGAAAAATCCCCTAATCTACTAACATCACCGTAATTAGCTAAGTCCAAAATTACGAGATAAATCTTCATCATGTCGAGCCACAGCATCTGCTGTATCTTTCAATTGTCTTTCGATGTCATGTAGTAATTGGGCAAAGTTTTTTACCTTTGGTGCTAAGTCGATAAATTGTCGGTCAAAGCCTTCAAATGCACGACCTTCCCATTCTCCGCGTAAGTCGCTTTGTAAGCGTGTTAAATCATTTAGAATGTCCTCAATTTGATTACCACCATTACCATAACGAGCTGCTTTTGATTTCAGCTCCTCTGGGCTCATACGAATTTGTCCAGCCATTTATATTCCTCCTATCAATTTATGAAAATTGTAAAATCAACTATAATTTTACTAATACTATTATAACAATAGTCACAAAAGTATAAAACCCTTTTTGTATACAAAATATCAAATATTGGTAAAATTCTTTTATAATTATGGGACCCCATGCCCCTTATCCCCCAGCAGGAGGGATTATGTATCTTCTTCAAGAGATACTGAGCATAAATAATAGTAGGTTTATATAATCTTGTTACTTCATTATTTTAAACAAACAATCAGGAAATTATAGGATAAAGATGACTTCTCTTTTATCGGTAACGTAAACAGATTGCACTTGATTTCTTTCTGCCTTGCACACGTTTTTGATACATACGAAGTTGATTTTCATTCATGACTTCTATATATACTTGTAATGTATGGAGAATTTCTTGTTGAAGTGGTTGCAATAGTTTTTCAGTACGCATGGCCGTATATAACTAGCAAATATAGAAGTTTGTTGTATTGTAGAGATTTTTTGCGTTTTAACACATTTCTAGGAAGTAAGGGTATAACTTATAACCTTTCTTGATCTTAATTAATTAGGTTACATATTCCTTTTTTAGATTTAATTTCCACCTCCTCCTTTCCTTTATTATACCATAAAACACCAGGAACAGAACATATATTCGTATTTATTTAAAAATATTTTTACGGATATAACGGCAATTTATCCCCACCTTGTCTTACACGCTTTGAAGATAGATTTTTCTTGCTCAGTTTCCGATAAGTGAAAATTATATTGAGAACTATAGCAAAACATAACTAAATTATTGAAACTCTCAATAACTTGTTAGTTGAGACCTAACTTTCCCATCTACCTCTTCTAGCTTTTTCTTTGATTCTAATACCCCTTTTACTACTAATCTTGTTTCCCCTTTATCGTCATAACAACTTATCAACGTTACTTCATTTAGCCCATTCTTATCATCCATTACATGTGTTTCTTTTGGAGAAATAACATCTTTTGAAGTTGTTTTATACGTATATACATACTCCTTATCTGTTACATATATTAAATCTCCTTTATCCATATTTCTTGTAGGTGTAAATAATAACTCTTTATTTCTCATACTATGACTACCAAGTACATAGTTTCCCACACCCATTGTCATATTTGGTTTTAAAGTACCTGCACCTAGCATCATTGTCTCATAATTTGTACCGTATAAAATGGGGAGTTTAATATGTACATTCGGAATGTAAATCAACCCGATAATCAGATTTGTATCTAATTTACTTTTTACAGAATTAAAATCCAACTCGTCTACGCTTTGTACACTATCGTAATCAAAAGCATTTACCTTTTTACTTGAACTGTCTAAGTTCTCTTTTATCTCATTTGTAGTTATTTTGTTATAGTTTTCTTCATACGATTTTTCTAGTTGTTTAGGGATTACATAATAATTAAAAAGAGGTTGGTACACAATCAAACCAATACCAGTTACAAAGATTAATCCAATTAACACATATAAGAATTTTTTTCTCATATTAACTCTCCTATTAAAATATAGTTCACCTGTAATAAAGAAACCTTCATACTTATGCATGAAGGTTTCTTTATTACTATATTAAGTATTCTTCCTACGTCTTACAATAAAGAATGAAACTAATGCCCCACATACTAACAATGTACCAATAAGAGTAACTGTTAAATTATTAGTTTGATTCATCTTAGGAATTTCTTTTTGTGGTTGCTTAGGCTCTTGCTTAGAAGATTCTTCTTTAGTAGATTCCTCTTTTTTAGGTTCTTCTTTAGTAGATTCCTCTTTTTTAGGTTCTTCTTTAGCAGGTTCTTCTTTAGTAGGTTCCTCTTTTTTAGGTTCTTCTTTAGTAGGTTCTTCTTTAGTAGGGATTACCGTTACAACATTAGAATCTGCCGAAGCGTTATCGTTTAATTGAATAGTTGCTTTGCTACTTATAATTTCAATAGGTGCGTTTTCGTTAATCTTGGATGTAACTACAACTTTAATCTCTTTACCTTTGATAACTTCTAATTGCTCACGAGTTAATTTTAATGTTACCAACTGTTTATTAACATTAGCTTTTAATTCTGATTCTTTTCCATCAACAAGTACTTTTGTACCTACAATTGTTAAATTGCTATCTAATGTATCAGAAAGAGTTAAAGACTTATATCCCTCTAAGTTTTCTGGTACTACTGTTTTTAAATTGTAATTAAACTCTTTACCTTTTGCAATTTCTAAATGGTCTTTACCCTCAACATCTTTTGTTACTTTAGGGGGTACAGGTTCAGAAGAAACCTTAAACGATATATCATTAGCAAAAGCTAAATTTTCTTCTGTGTCTGACTGTAATGTTGCACTTAGATTTACTGTATAACCGATAGGTGCACGGTTAAAAAAATTAAACTTGACAGGAATCGTTAATTTAGTATCATTAGGTACTTTTGATAGTGAAATAATCGCTACCCTTTTACCGTTTTTTACAAAACCTTTTACGTCAGTAATATAACCTTGATGTTTTGGAATCTCAATAAGATGAGCGTTAACATCCGCTAACTCTAATCTAACTTTGTAGTCTAGAGCAACACCAGCATTAGGGGCTCCTTTAATTTCTACGTTCATATTATAAGTAACTTGTTCATCTCTTTTGAACTCTACTTTTGGAGTTCCATCTGGGTTCTTAATTACATACTCTTGATTAATCTTAGAACCATTTACATTATCGTTACCAGCACCTAAAGTTACCATTGGTTGCATAAACGCGGTTAACGAGATAAGAAATGCTACGACTAATGACAATAACTTCTTCTTTTTCAATACGACAACCCCTTTTACTTATTGCAATTTTTTGAAATTAATTGATTATATTATAACAATAATTATAAAACCTTGAGAAGAGATATTTACTTTTTTGTATATTTTTATCACATATTGTTGTTTTTTCCATTTAGACATGTGAATAAAGAAATAGGGCAACACCTCTAAATTGAGCGCTTGAAAAGTAGAGCTTACCGCCCACGAATAGCAGGATAAAAAATGATTTTGGGAACTGTAGCTACTATGCAAAAAAGAGACTTAATGAAAATTCATCAAGTCTCTTTTTGCGTTTTTATCTTATCCAGCTACAGCGGCTAGAATCTCCAGTCGTTTCGCACCCTCGGACGAGGCAAAAAGCGCCTCTCTGTCGGGTACTCCAACGCCCTGCGATTCTGAGCGAGCACTTTCGCTTTTATCCTATCCAGCTGCGCCTCCTAGACCCTTCCGTCTAAGAACCTCCCCCGCGAGAAGACAAAAAGCGCCTTCTGCGGGAGAGAACCTTAGCCAACGGGTCTAAACAGTCGGCTCCGCTTTCATCACGGAAAACGAGGGAATTGTCCAAAGTCCGGACTGCGTTTTTCTTTGAACGCATCGCGGCCTTCTTTTGCTTCGTCTGTTGTGTAGTATAGTAGCGTTGCATCGCCAGCTAGTTGCTGAATACCTGCAAGGCCGTCTGTGTCTGCATTAAATGCAGCTTTTAAGAAGCGAAGTGCCATTGGGCTGTTTGCTAAAATTTCTTCTGCCCACTTCACAGTTTCTTCTTCTAGTTGTTCTAATGGTACAACTGTGTTAATTAAGCCCATATCAAGCGCTTCTTGTGCGTTGTATTGACGGCATAGGTACCAAATTTCGCGAGCTTTTTTATGACCAACCATACGAGCTAAATAACCAGCGCCGTATCCTCCGTCAAAGCTTCCTACTTTTGGACCTGTTTGGCCAAATACTGCGTTCTCTGCTGCGATTGTTAAATCACATACGATGTGAAGTACATGTCCGCCGCCGATTGCATAACCTGCTACCATTGCGATAACTGGTTTTGGAATTGCGCGAATTAAGCGTTGTAAGTCTAATACGTTTAGGCGTGGAATTTGATCTTCCCCAACGTATCCACCATGGCCGCGAACTTTTTGGTCGCCGCCAGAACAGAATGCACGTCCACCTTCACCTGTTAAAATAATAACGCCAACATTTTGGTCATCGCGTGCATGTGCAAACGCATCGATTAACTCCATTACCGTTTTTGGACGGAATGCATTATGTACTTCAGGACGGTTAATCGAAATCTTTGCGATTCCATTGTATGTGGAGTAAATAATATCTTCGTAATTGCCTTCTTTTACCCATTCAATCGTCATGTATTTCTACCTCCTTTTATGTTTTGCAAAAAGCCCATTACTATTGTATCAAACTTTTGCGGTTGTTCCACATGAATTGCATGGCCAGATCCAATAATTTGCACAAATTCAGCATGAGGGATCTGTTTTTTCATCGTTGTTAAAATGTGAAAGAACTTTTCATCATATTCTCCGCTCATGAGTAAGACGGGCATTTGCAAGTGTTCCAGTTCATTCCACCAAGATGGCTGCGCTCCTGTTCCCATACCTCGCAGGCTATTCGCAAGGCCTCTTGGATGATTCGCTAATCTTTCTTCACGTACACTTGCTTGTACATGAAGAGGCAATTTTTTTTGCGTAGCAAAGAGCGGAATGTTTTCCCACTTTTCAACAAACGCCGCTACGCCTTCATGTTCAATCTTGTTTGCAAGCAGTTCATCCTTCTGTCTGCGCTCTTTACGTTCTTCTTCCGTTACAAGTCCTGCTGTGCAGTTTTCTAATAAAAGCGACGAGATGCGCTTTGGATATAAACAAGCAAGCGTAAGTGCCAGACGTCCCCCCATAGAATACCCTAACAAATGTGCTTTCTCAATTTGTAAATGATCAAGCACCGCAATGAGATGCGCAGCTACCGTTTCGATATGATAGTGCTGAACTTCTTTTGGACTGTCTGTTTTACCGTGCCCGATAAGATCAACTAAAATAACTTGAAACTGCTCGCTCCACGCCGGAACAAACGAACGCCACGTTTCCATACTGCCAGTGAAGCCATGAAGGACAAGAAGCGGCTCGCCGCTTCCGATCACTTCATATTCATAAGAAACTCCATGTACATGTACTTTCAATTTTCTTCACCTTGCAATGCTTGTGAAACAACTACTGCTGCTTTTGCCATCATGTCACGGTGAAGCTGCAAGTTTTCTTCACGATCTGTTTTTATTTCAATAACGTGTAGTCCCTTTTCTCTCGTCCCTTTGTTCACCTCGTGACGAAAAGCTTCCCACGTATGGACACGCTCGAATGAACCATTATACATTTTCACGACATGTTCATAATCAAGTCCGAGCGGCGTGCCAAATAGCGCTTCAAAATGTTCTTTTTGTTCATACTGTGGTAAAAATGAGAAAATACCGCCGCCATCATTATTTACAACAACAATCGTCGCATGTAAATCATGCAGTTTCGCCGCTAATAATCCGTTTAAGTCATGGTAAAATGATAAATCTCCTACAACTAATACGAGCGGCTTGCGAGCTACACTTACGCCAAGCGCTGTTGAAACAATGCCGTCAATACCGTTTACGCCGCGATTAGCTACTACTTCAATATTCTTCTCATTTGTGAAGAAAAACGTATCTGTATCGCGAATTGGCATACTGTTACTTACAAATAAAGTTGCTTCCTCCGGCAAAACATCTACAAGTTCTGTAATGACTTTTCCTTCAAAAGCATGCTCATACGATTTTATATCCGCAAGCTTTTCTTTTACTACGGCATTCATATGCTGCCACATATGGAGCCATTCTCGCTTGCTTTGCTGCTTCGTACCATTTACAAGTTGCTCACAAAATGCAGCGTCATTTGCATACACAACTTCTGTGGATATAAGCGCTGGATCTCGCCAGTTTCCGGATTCGTCAACGACAATGTGCAGTGCTCCCGTTTGCTTTTTCAAATACTGCATAAGTGCTTTGGAAACCGGCATACCGCCGAAGCGAATAATTACATCGGGCTTCCAGCTATCACGAAGCCTTTCATTTCGTAAAAAAGTATCATAGCAATCGATAATCGTCTCTTTATCATGAAGACCGCTGCGAAGACCAGAAAGCGGATCTGCAACAATTGGATAACCGTATGCTTTTGAAAACGCCACGACAGCTTCGGCAATATCCGGATGACTATCATCTCCACATATAATAAGCCCCTTTTCCATATGCGAAAGGCGCTCTCGTAAAGATGCTGCATATTCATCCGTCACCGCTATTGTGCCTTGATGAACAGTTGCTCCGTATTCTCCGCGGCCTTTTTCCCATAATTCCTCTAAAGAAAAGTCAGGAATTAGCGGCTCACGAAGTGGAAAGTTTACATGAACAGGTCCTTTTGGCGTTTGCAACGCCCCTGCTACTGCTCGCCCAGCTGTCATCCGTGCATACCGATACATTGGTTCTGCTGCTTCTGGAAGTGCCATTTCGATAAATTGTTTTGCAAACGAACCGAACAAATGAAATTGATTCATCGCTTGCGGTGCCCCAATATCTCGTAATTCATGCGGACGATCCGCTGTCAACACGAGAAGTGGCACCCGCGAATGAAATGCTTCGCATACAGCGGGATAATAGTTTGCTGCCGCTGTTCCTGACGTACATAACAAGGCAACAGGACGTTTTTTTGCCTTGGCAATGCCAAGCGCAAAAAAGGCCGCTGATCTTTCATCTACGTGTAAATATGTGCGAATTTGTTCATGCTGCGCCATTAATAAGGCAAGCGGAGTTGACCGCGAACCAGGGCTAATGACGATATCCTCTACATGAAGGCGCGCCAATTCATCAACAAACGCGCCTAAGTAATATGATAATGCTTCTATATGATTGCTCATCTAGATAGTCCCTCCAAAGCAGAAAGCATCGGCTTAAATTTCAATCTTGTTTCTTCATACTCTAAATGCGGCTTCGAATCGATGACAATACCGCAGCCGGAAAATAATGAAACATGTTTGCCAGACAATAACCCGCAGCGAAGTGCTACCGCAAACTCACCGTTCCCTTGCTCATCAATCCAGCCAATTGGTCCTCCGTATAAACCACGGTCTAACAGCTCTACTTCACGAATCAGTTTTAAAGCTTCTTCTCGCGGCGTTCCCCCAAGAGCTGGTGTTGGATGAAGCTCTTCAACAATCGACAGCAAATCACCGTTTCCCTTTGCCTCTACTGATGTATATAAATGAAGTAAATTTTTCGTCTTCAATAAACTCGGTTCATATGGAATTTCAACGGTTTCACAATGCTTTGTTAACACACTGCGAATCATGTTTACTACATAACTATGCTCTGCTAAATTTTTTTCATCATTCAAAAGTTCATATCCATTCTCTTTCGTTTCCTCTTCTGAAGCACCTCGTCCAATCGAACCGGCAAGACACATAGATGTATATATTTCTCCCTCTTTACGAAGAAGCCTCTCTGGCGTTGCTCCTAAGAAACACGTTCCTTTATAATCAAAGGCAAATACATAACAATCCGGTTGTCCCATGCGAAGTGCTGCCAAAACAGAAGTCGAATCCACATCTTTATCCATAACAAGTTGCATTTCCCGAGCTAATACAACTTTTTGAACAGCTCCTCGCTTCATTTCTTCCTGCACTTGTTCAATTGCTTTAAGCCATTGTTTCGGTTCTATCTCTACTTTTGAAAGAATGGTTACATGTTCTTCTGCGGAAGAATGCTTGCTTTGCTGTAACAACTGCTTCTCAGCACTTTGCAATTCCTCGTAAATCTGCTTTGCACAATCATTTCCAGATACGAAACGGTTTACTGTTAACCAAGCTTTTTCATTCTTTACTGTTAATAAAAAGGCTGGTAATTGCAGCGTCGTATCGTCAAACGCATTCCATAAATCTGTTCTTTCTTTTCGCGGGTCAAAAGAAAAACCACCAAATAAAAGTGGGCCTGTTCCAAATTCATAAGCACCGCGGTGAATGACTGCTTCTCCTTTCACCTTCTGCCACTCTTCACGAGCGTTTTGAAAGCGCTTTTCAGAAGAATTTGCTATAGTAAAAGCAGAACCTACTCCAGCGAAAATAACATGCTGCGCTGGGTCTGCAAAGTAACATCTATCTTTATATCCAAATTGTGTTCCTGCTGCATAAAAAAGGAGTGGATCAATCCATTCCACTTGCTTTACAACACTAACGAGTACTTGCTCTTCAGCTGCACGCTGAATTGCAGTCAGAATCACATCTTTGACATCATGTTGTTTCGTTTGAATCACAGAATCTCCCCCCTATGGGCGAAAAATAGTCATAAATACGCTTGATTTTAAGATACACCTCAAATGAAAGGTGTGTCAATGTTTAGCATTTCTGAGAGAATCCGAGCACATTCCTAGAAAATAAACATTGACACTATATGAGGCATTTCCTACACTTAATTGTGGGCTTTACCCATTGTTAGAACTTATTTTATTTTATCCGATAGACAGATAGGAGGATTCCATATGGAAACAAAAGTTGAGACGAACTCCTCTCCCGTGCAGCCAAGTAAACAAACAGGCTGGCGTATTTGGTGGAGCTTATTACGTCCTCATACATTAACAGCAGCTTTTGTTCCTGTTTTTATTGGAACAACTTATGCGATGCAAGTTGAAGGCATTAATAAAATAAATGTACCTCTTTTCCTTATCATGCTTCTTGCTTGCCTTCTCATACAAGCAGCAACAAACATGTTTAATGAATACTTCGATTACAAAAGAGGACTCGATCATGAAGGATCTGTTGGGATTGGCGGTGCAATCGTTCGCGATGGCATTCAGCCGAAAACAGTATTGAACTTAGCGTTCGGATTCTTTGGCATTGCGATTTTATTAGGAGTTTACATTTGTATGAACTCTAGTTGGTGGCTCGCAGCGATTGGCCTTATTTGTATGGCTGTTGCCTATTTATATACTGGAGGGCCACTTCCAATTGCCTATACACCTTTTGGTGAATTAACAGCAGGTTTATTTATGGGTGTTATTATTATTGGAATTTCATTCTTTATTCAAACCGGAATCGTAACATCAGAGGTTGTATTACTGTCCATTCCAAATGCAATTTTAATCGGGGCCATTTTACTTGCGAATAATATTCGCGATTTAGATGGCGACAAAGAAAACGGTAGAAGAACATTAGCTATTTTAGTTGGACGAAACAATGCAATCGGCGTATTAGCATCTATGTTCATCATTTCTTATATATGGACGATCGCTCTTATTCTTGTCGGAATTGCCTCACCGTGGATGCTTGTCGTCTTTTTAAGCGCTCCAAAAGCGTTTAAAGCAGCGAAGGGATTCGTCGGAAAGAGCATTCCAATGGAAATGGCACCTGCAATGATTGCTACCGCAAAAACGAATACAATTTTTGGATTTTTAATGGGGATTGGAGTATTACTCGGATATTTCCTATAAGAAAAGCGCGAGTGCGAGAGCACTTGCGTTTTTTTATTGCGCATGTATGTCATATGTTGTCGAAGCGTCTTTATACTGTGTCAAAAGGTCTTTATCTTGTATAAAAGCGCCGATATATTAGCGTAATAATTCCCGCAATTGAGCTCATACTACTTAAAGAAACAGAATTGTAGGAAGGTGGATTTTATGCTAACTCCACAACAAATAAATCATTTTCAATCTGCATTGCAAAAGCAAAAAAAAGAGCTAGAACAAACGCTGCAAAATCATGAACATCGCGGGCAAGCATCTGAACGCGATGCAGTTGGCGAACTCTCTGCCTATGATAATCATCCCGGGGATATGGGAACAGAATTGTATGAACGAGAAAAAGACTTAGGATTAGTAGAATTTTGGCATAAACAACTGACAGATGTAAAACACGCTTTGGAAAAAATAGAAGCTGGAACATATGGAACTTGCGAAGTATCAGGCGAACCCATTCCGCTTGAACGTTTAGAAGCAATGCCAACCGCAACGACTTGCATTGAACACACGCATAATAAGCTAATCCTAGGCGCGCGTCCGATTGAAGAAGAACTGATTGAACCGCCTTTTGGTAAATATGATATGGATAGTGCCGTTGGATATGATGCTGAAGATGCTTGGCAAGATGTTGCTTTATATGGAACATCCGAAACACCTGCTGATTTAGAGCGCCGCGACTCTAAAAACTTTAATGAAATGTATGTAGACGCCGAGGAGCCACGCGGATATGTGGAGGATTTTGAAAACTTTATCGGAACAGACATATATGGAAAGAATGTACAAGTATACGCTACAGAAGAACATGAAGAATATGAACAAATGCTAGATGACTACGAAGCAAGAACCTTTAAAGGCGAACTTTCCTCAGACGAGTCCAGTTCAAGGCCATAAAGTGAAACTTTAATCAGTGGGGGTTCTCTTCAGCCCCCACTGATTATTAGTTGAACCAATCGGGCTTTTACGGGCAGTTTATCTCCCACCTAACTTCTTAAGAAAAGCGGAAGCGGCTCGTTCAGAATCGTAGGACGTTGGAGCCCCCGACAGAGAGGCGCTTTTGGCCTCGTCCGAGGGGGCGAAACGACCGAAGATTCTAGCCGCTAGAGCGGGACAATGCTTTCGCTGAATTTTAAGGTGGGAGTATTACTGCCCGTTAATGCGGGATAAAGTGAAACTTGCACCAGGGTGCCCTTTCCCCGATGGTTAGTTAAACCAATCAGGCTCTTACGGGCAGTTTTCCCTTCCCGCTTCTTTCCTACCTTTTACTGCCCGTTAGAGCGGGATAAAAAAAAGAAACATTCCTTATTCAGGAATGTTTCTTTTTGCTGTCATTACTTTTTAGTAACGTTAGCAGCTTGAGGTCCGCGGTTACCTTCAACGATTTCGAAAGAAACTTCTTGACCTTCTTCTAAAGTTTTGAAGCCTTCGCCTTGAATTGCAGAGAAATGTACGAATACATCTTCGCCACCTTCAACTTCGATGAAGCCAAAACCTTTTTCGCCGTTAAACCATTTTACTTTTCCTGTTTGCATTGCATGTACCTCCTAAATAAAAAAGAAATCTATCTATTGGAAACTACATACAACGGTCGAGATAAACATCATGATTTCCTCACAAGCTAATGCTTTGAAACGAACACGCTTTATTTCCGTACCACATTATGCAGCTCAATAGTACTTTTACTATACCATGCCCGAAATAAAACGTCAAACAAAACAGAAATGTCTTATTTGAAAATTAACAAAACTTGTATTTTCTATTTTGAAATCTTTCGGTACAATATAGATGTATTAATACATATTTATTATTTGAGGTGAACTGATGAAAGCACATGAAATTGAATACAAATTATATGGCGATGACATGCAATTTGTTGAAATTGAATTAGATCCAAAGGAAAGCGTAGTTGCTGAAGCCGGCGCTATGATGATGATGGAAGACAATATTGAAATGGAAACTGTATTTGGTGACGGTTCTGCCCAAACAGGTGGATTTTTCGGAAAGCTTGTTGGTGCTGGGAAACGTCTTGTAACAGGTGAAAGCTTGTTTATGACTGTATTTACAAACACAGGATATGAAAAGCGTCACGTCTCATTTGCAGCACCGTACCCTGGGAAAATTATTCCTGTTGATTTAACGAAATATCAAGGAAAAATAATCTGCCAAAAAGATTCTTTCCTCTGCGCTGCCAAAGGTGTTTCTGTCGGTATTGAATTTACAAAGAAAATGGGTAGCGGTTTCTTCGGGGGCGAAGGATTTATTATGCAAAAGCTTGAAGGTGACGGCCTTGCGTTCATGCATGCTGGTGGAACAGTTTATCAGCGTGATTTAAAGCCAGGAGAAAAACTCAAAATTGATACAGGCTGCCTTGTTGCTATGACAAGAGATGTTGACTATGATATTCAATTTGTTGGGAATGTGAAAAGCGCAATCTTCGGCGGCGAAGGTCTATTCTTCGCAACATTACAAGGCCCTGGAACAGTTTGGGTTCAATCCTTAACATTAAGCCGCTTAGCACAGCGCATTGTGGGATCAGGAGCAACTAACTCTGGAGAAGGTAGCATCCTTGGCGGAATCGGCCGCATTCTTGATGGGAACGAATAATCTTGTAACAGAATGAAACATACATCCTCCTCATATATTTATATAGATTCATTCTAATTTTTCAGCATGAAGTCATTGCTATGCAAAACGAAAAGTAACTTACACTCTCTTTGTTTTGTTTGGCATATGGCAAGAAGAGGATCTGACCGTTTCTATGTATGGCCAGATCCTCTCGCTCTCTGCAAATTTTCAATTGATATTTATATAAATTACGCTTCAACATGAGGAGGATTTTTCTATGCCAACTTCCGTATCCTTCCATAAGGATACCGCTGTATTGTTAGCTACTTGCTGTGAATTAACATATGAGCAATATAATCAAAATGGCATTTTTACTATTCCGAAAGGCTTTCGGTATGTCCAAGGCTTTCAAGCAACCGCTATTCAAATGACAGAATGGTTTGGATTCATTTTAGAATCAGACGATCAAATTATTGTAGCCTTTCGCGGAACACAATCAGATCGTGATTGGATTGCTGATTCTATCGTCCAACAAAAACCGTACCCATTTACCGCAAATAGCGGGAACGTTCATAGTGGATTTCTTTCTATTTATGAATCATGCCGAGATACAATTATGGACACCCTCGTTTCCTTGCCTTCCTCAAAAGCCCTTTTCGTTACAGGACATAGTTTAGGAGGAGCTCTTGCCGCTTTGCACATACTAGATGCCCGTGTAAACACTTCATTTCCTCATTACACACTCTACAATTTCGGCTCTCCAAAAGTCGGTGATATCGCCTTTCGAAATTATTATAAAATGCAAGTTGCCAATAGTTTTCGCTTCGTAAATTTATTTGATGTTGTTCCGCTTCTTCCACCCCGTAAAGTACAATTTGAAGAAAATGAATGGGAATATTCCCATACCCATCGCAGTATGACATTTACGAAAAATATGCATTCCTTTATAAAAAACCATCATATTACTACGTACAAAATGGCAATTTCTTCTCATTTCCAGAGAGATACATTGAAAGAATTGTAGTAAACTTTTTATCATATCTGGCGAGAAGACCTCCACCTCAAGCGCGGAACGGTAGGTGGGCGAGAGCAACTGGCCATGCATAGAAGCGATTTATCCCGCTATTCGTGGGCAGTAATACTCCCGCCTCAAAATTCAGCAAAAGCAAAGAAGTTAGGCGGGAGATAAACTGCCCGTAAAAGCCCGATTGGTTCAACTAATAATCAGTGGGGGATGAAGAACCCCCCCACTGATTAAAGTTTCACTTTATATGTTGGAAAATCAAAGTGGGTCTATATTCTATTTCTCTGATAAAGTAAAACGACTTGGAAAATTCCAAGTCGTTTTTTATGCCGAACAACGTCGAAGGGTCTTTAAATCGTGTCGAAGCGCCGATATATCGGTAGGCACTCTCCCTACTGCTGGAAGTTTACCCTTATCTCGCCCTCATCTCTTCTGTAATTCTCCAAATATCATGACTGTACTGCAAAATTGTTCGATCACTTGCAAAATGACCAGATTTTGCAATGTTCATCGTACTTATTTCCAACCATTTTTTTCGATCTTCATATGTTTCTCCAATTTTTTCTTGCATATCTGCATATGGTGCGAAGTCCCGAAGAACAAAATATTCATCGTTCTGAATAAGGAAAGAATCAAAAATGGCTTCAAACTCATCGCCCGCATTTTCAAAAAAGCCATTCGTCAACTGATTAACAACTTTTTGAATACGCATATCATGATGATAATAATCGCTAGCACGATATCCGCCATTTTGGTAATAATGCAGTACTTCCTCAGCCGTTAAGCCAAAAATGAAAATACCATCATTTCCAACTGCCTCTTTAATTTCAACATTCGCACCGTCTAATGTACCTAGCGTTATCGCACCGTTCATCATAAATTTCATATTTCCAGTTCCTGACGCTTCTTTACTTGCCGTTGAAATTTGTTCGCTCACATCTGCGGCTGGAAAAATATCTTCAGCAAGTGAAACGCGATAGTTTTCTAGAAAAATAATTTTCATATATTGTCTAACATACGGATCATCATTTATTTTTCGCGCCAATTCATTTATGAGTTTAATAATTTTTTTTGCATAATAATAACCAGGCGATGCCTTTGCACCAAAAATAAATGTACGCGGATAAAAGGAAAAACTAGAATCTTCTTTTAAACGATTGTACAAATATAAAATATGCAGGACATTTAACAATTGGCGCTTATAAGCGTGCAGACGTTTTACTTGTACGTCAAAAATAGAATACGGATCCACAACAATACCAGTTTGCTTTTCAATCCGTTTCATTAACAATTCTTTTCGCACTTGTTTTACATTGTAAAGCTCAACTAAGAACGCTGTATCGTGTTTATAATTTCCTAAAGCTTGCAGTTGCTCCGTGTCTTTCACCCAATCCGTTCCAATCGTGTCACAAATTAATCTCGATAGTTGCGGATTTGCCTTTAATAACCAGCGCCGATGCGTAATTCCATTTGTCTTATTGTTAAACTTCTCTGGATAAAACTCATAAAACAAACGCATTTCTCGTTGCTTTAATATTTCCGTATGAATTTTCGCAACGCCGTTCACACTATGACTCCCCACAATCGCCAAATGCGCCATTTTCACAAGCCCATGAGCAATGATTGCCATGTTTTCAATGCGGCTCCAATCATACGAATAGCGTTCCCATAACTCATGGCAAAAGCGCTCATTAATTTCTTGTACAATCATATAAATGCGTGGTAATAACGGTTCAAAAATGTGAATTGGCCATTTTTCTAGCGCTTCCGATAAGGTTGTGTGATTTGTATAAGAAATTGTATGTGTTGTAACGTACCACGCATCTTCCCAGCTCATCTTTTCCTCATCAAGCAAAATACGCATTAATTCTGGAATTGCTAAAACTGGATGCGTATCATTAATATGGATGGCAATTTTCTCATGTAGATTACAAAGCGTACCATTTCGTTCCCGGTGCAACCGCACAATATTTTGTAAGCTTGCCGACACAAGAAAATACTGCTGTTTCAAGCGAAGTATTTTCCCTTCATCATGCGTATCATCTGGATATAAGAACTCCGAGACTGCTTCTGTTTCCCGTTTATATTTCAATAAATCCTTGCAGTTTGGCGGAAATGGAACAAGCTCCGCACTCCAAAGGCGTAGCGTATTGACAGTACTTGTCTTATACCCAACAACAGGTACATCATACGGTACAGCCATAATCGTCTCTGTATTGATATGCCGAAACTCAAGACGCTCACCAGACTGAAATGTGTCAACTTGTCCCCAAAAACTAACTTCCACTGCTTGGTCATGTCTTCGCACTTCCCAAACATTCCCGTGCCGCAGCCATTGCTCCGGCAACTCAATTTGATAACCATCCACAATTTTTTGATCAAACAAACCGTGCTTATAGCGAATCCCGCACCCGTGCCCTGGTAAATTTAATGAAGCAAGTGAATCAAGAAAACAGGCTGCTAAACGGCCGAGGCCGCCATTTCCAAGTCCAGCATCCGCTTCCATTTCTTCAAGATCTTGCAAATAAATTCCCAGCTCTTCTAATCCTCGTTCACATACATCGCGTATTCCTAAATTTAATATATTACTTCCTAACAAACGCCCTAATAAAAACTCAATAGATAAGTAATATACTTGCTTCTGATTATCTGTTCGATACCGTTCATTCGTCCCAATCCAGCGCTGACTAATATATTCACGTACCATATGACCGAGCGTATTATATTGATCTTGCACAGTTGAATCTTTAAAACTTTTTCCATACATTGTTTCTAGCTTTTCTAAAAACGCAGCTTTAAAATTCTCTGTGTTCGAGAACAACTTTCTCACCTCTTCCAAAGTGAAACTTCCAGTAATGGTTTCTCCACTGCTGGTTAGCTCTATCCTACTACTTGATAACAGAAAGAATTGGTTGCTTATGATTACTCTTCTTTTCTTCCTTCTTAGCTGGTGGTTCTTGATTGATAGTAGACAAGCTTTCATATAGCTCCTTATACTTCTCAGCAGACTGCTTCCAGCTATAATCCTCTGTCATCGCACGTCTCATAAGAGACTGCCATACTTTTTTGTCGTGATAATAATGCAGGGCACGCTGCACTGTATGCAGCATATCGTGCGCATTAAAGTTCGTAAAACTAAAACCATTTCCTTCATTTGTAGCTTCATTATACGATTGAACGGTATCATTTAAACCGCCAGTTTCCCGCACAATTGGAATCGTACCGTACATAAGAGCAATAAGTTGCCCAAGACCGCACGGTTCAAATAAAGATGGCATTAAAAATAAATCGGAGCCGGCATATATTTGATGTGCCAGTTCTTCATGAAACCCGACATATACTTTCACTTTATCTGGGTAATCATATGCCATTTGTTCAAAAAACTGCTCATATTCTTTATCACCCGATCCAAGCACAATAAACTGCACATCTTCTTGCATCATTTCATGAAAAACATGGCGTACTAAATCTAATCCTTTTTGCTTCGTTAAACGTGTAACCATTGCAATAATTGGTGCATCTTCTTTTTCTGGTAATCCAAAATAACGCTGCAAAGCGCGTTTATTCTTTCTTTTTTTATAAAGCGAATTTGCATCATACATTGCCGCTATCGCTTGATCATTCTGTGGGTTGTACAACACATCATCAATTCCATTTACAATCCCAACAAGTTTATCGTTATATTTGCGCAATAAACCATCTAGCTTCTCTCCGAAAAACGAATATTGAATTTCTTCTTTATATGTCGGACTTACCGCTGTAATGATATCAGAAGCAATAATTCCGCCCTTCATAAAGTTAATGTTGCCGTAAAACTCAAGTTGTTCACTATGAAAATACTCATCACCAAGCTCTAACAAATCATGCATAACAACGCGCGGGAACACACCTTGAAACTGCAAATTATGAATCGTAAAAACAGTCTTTATCTTTTCATATAATGGCTGCTCACGATATTTTTCTCGCAATAAAAAGTTTGCCATCGCTGTATGCCAATCGTGGCAATGCAGAACATCTACTTCAAAGTCTAAATGCGGAATACATTCTAATACAGCCTTTGAGAAAAATGAAAAACGTTCGCCATCATCATAATGACCATATATGGAATCACGTTTAAAGTAATACTCATTGTCGATAAAGTAATACGTAATTCCTTCCTGTTTCATTTTCAAAATACCGCAATATTGATTACGCCAACCAAGCTGAACCGTAATCACTTTATGAAGCACACATTTTTTTCTTATATGCTTCGGAATTAAACTATAATATGGAAGCATAACACGCACGTTCATCCCAAGCTTTTGTAATGCCTTCGGAAGCGCCCCGGCTACATCTGCTAATCCGCCCGACTTAATAAATGGTACGCACTCTGATACTGCAAATAAAATATTCACTGTAATTGTCTCTCCGCAATAGCTAAGCATAGGTAAAACATTTCCCTATGCCGCATATGCAGATTCCTCCTCTCAATTCTTATCTTAATGAATTGTTACATTACTACTTTGAGTCTTTCCTTTCTCTACAACCACTGGATCACTTGCATCTGTTAATATTGTTCCATCCTCAATCTTTACATCTTTATCAAGGATGACACCATCTAGTATACAATTCTCTCCAATTTGACTCTTTTGCATAATAACACTATTACGAACGATAGAACCTTTTCCAATCTTTACAGAACGAAAGACAACGCTACTTTCTACTTCCCCTTCAATAATGCTGCCGTTAGCTATCATCGCATTATGTACACTTGCCTCTTTTCCGTACCTTGTTGGCGGCTCATCCTTTACTTTCGTAAAAATTGGCGCCTCTTTTTTAAAGAGTTGCTTCCAAATGTGCGGCTGCAGTATCTCTAAACTATGTTTATAATAACTCTCAATTGAATCTATGACTGCCACATAACCAGTATGCTCATAACTTTCCATACGCAATGAAGTGTTTCGTTTTTCTTTGACAATGTCAAGTAAGCTATAATAGCCCGTCTCTTGATACGTCTCAAACAAATGTAGCAATAACTCCTTCTTTAGTATATATGTCTGAAGCGACTGACCACGGTGACATACTTCCGTAATATGTGCGTTTGTATATAAATGACGTTCTAATACAGATTGGAAATCAAGCGCTGTGACAACATGACTGTTTGTAATGACCACATATTCTTGCTTACTACGTAAAAAGTAGTCAATATGTCTGCTAAAATGTGCAAATGATCCAAACTCATCTTGAGCACATTGACAATTTGGAGGAAATAAAAATAAGCCGTCGCGTTTTCGATCTAAATCCCACTGTTTCCCAGAACCGAGATGATCCATGAGCGAACGATTTTTATGACTTGTGAAAATAGCTACACTATGAATATGAGAATTTACCATATTCGAAAGCATAAAATCTATTAAACGGTAACGTCCACCAAACGGCAATGCCGCCACCGAACGATGATTCGTTACTTGCTGCAATGATGGGAAATTCTCTGTCGCATTAATAATTCCTAACATTGATTCTCTCACTCATCTCATCCCCTTTTCGTCACGCTCTAACAGAAAGTAAAATAACCGTCCATAAAAAATTAAATTGTTTCCAATAACCATTTATATATAAATCCGTTGTGACCGCTACTACACACGGCCAGACGCTCTTGCTCCCCTAAAAAGAAAGGGGGGGTATCAAGTCTTTTTTCACTTGTACAGCAAACATCTCACCTTACATTTCCTCTGCAATTAACACAACATCTTCTATATTTTTCTCCGGCCGAATAATTGTCCCATCTTGAATAACCATTCCTGGTCCAACAATAGCCCGCTCAATCACAACATTCTTTCCAACCTTAGCATCTGGCATAATAACGGAATCGACAATTCGGCTTCCTTCCTCTACAATTACTCCTTGAAACAATACAGAATGCTGCACATTCCCTTCAACAACACAGCCTTCATTAATTAACGATTCTTCCACTTCCGCTGATGGTGCAATATATTGCGGCGGCTGATTCGGATTTACAGAACAAATTCTCCAATCAAGATCATATAAATTAAGCGATGAATCTTCCTGAAGCAAATCCATATTTGCCTCCCATAAGCTCTTCACTGTTCCAACATCTTTCCAATACCCGCTAAATGGGTATGCAACAAGTTTTTTATCTTCATCTAGTAAAAGTGGGATCACATCTTTCCCAAAGTCATTACTAGATTCCGGATTTCTTGCATCCATTTCTAAATACTCTTTTAAAATAGCCCAATTAAAAATATAAATTCCCATTGAAGCTAGGTTGCTTTTTGGAAATTGCGGCTTTTCTTCAAATTCAACAATCTCCATCGCCTCATTCGTATTCATAATGCCAAAGCGGCTCGCTTCATCCCAAGGCACTTCAATAACAGAAATAGAGACATCTGCCTCTCTTTCTATGTGATAATCAAGCATTTTGGCATAGTCCATCTTATAAATATGATCTCCAGACAAAATGAGAACATGTTCTGGATCATACTGCTTTAAATAGTTTAAATTTTGATAAATGGCACTTGCCGTTCCTGTATACCACTTCACACCTGAAGACTCTGCATAAGGAGGCAGTACAGTAACTCCTCCATTTACACGGTCTAAATCCCATGCATCTCCAATACCGATATAGCTATGCAGCTCTAACGGCTGATATTGTGTTAAAATCCCGACTGTTTCGATACCAGAGTTCGCACAGTTACTTAATGTAAAATCAATAATGCGATATTTCCCCCCAAATGGAACAGCTGGCTTAGCTAAATTTTTTGTTAATGCACTTAGACGACTACCTTTTCCTCCTGCTAATAACATTGCTACGCACTTCTGCTTTTGAACCATCTTGTTTACTACTCCCCTTTCGTGTTTTCACTGGTCGTAAAATTGATATTCCAAATGGTGGTATTGTCATTTCGACATGTGCAAGCTGATTATGATAAGGTTCCATAATCGCCTTTAATCGCTTCTTATTCATTTTTCCTGAACCGCCATATGTAGAACTATCGCTATTTAAAATTTCGTTATAATAACGAAATGCTGGTACACCAATTTTATAGCTTTCATACACCGCGCTCGTAAAATTACAAACGATAACGAGAAGATCCTCTTCTCTTTCGCCTTGTCGAATAAATGAAAAAACACTTTGTTCACGATTATCTGCGTCAATCCACTGAAATCCTTTCGGTGTATGGTCAAGCTGCCAAAGCGGCTTGGAGCGCTTATACAATGCTATGAGCTCCTTGAAATAATCATGCATACAATTATGCATCTCAAAGTCATGTAAACTCCAATCTAAGTCTTCAAGGTCTTTCCATTCATCAAATTGTCCAAACTCGCCACCCATAAAGAGAAGCTTCTTCCCTGGATGTGTAAATAAATAGCCGTACAATAAACGAAGCTGCGCAAATTTGGACCAATAATCACCCGGCATTTTATTTAACAGCGACTTCTTCCCATGTACAACCTCATCATGCGATAAAGGTAAAATAAAGTTCTCAGAATACGCGTACAGCAGCGAAAATGTTACTTTGTCATGAATATATTTCCGATACTCCGGCGCGCATTCCATATATTTTAAAATGTCATTCATCCAGCCCATATTCCACTTATAATTAAAGCCAAGTCCACCTTCATACGTCGGTGCTGTTACAAGCGGCCATGCTGTTGAATCTTCTGCAGTCATTAAGAAAGTAGGATCTTCTTTAAATACAGCTTCATTTAACTGTTGCAAGAACGCCACCGCATGTTCATTGCTTTCCTGCCCCCCACTTCGCTCCCAATACAACATATTCGCAACCGCATCTACCCGAAAACCGTCAATATGATAAAACCTCATCCAAAACAGCGCATTTGAAATAAGAAAATTTCGCACTTCTTGTTTTCCTAAATCAAAATTCACCGTCCCCCATACACGGTTTTCTTGCACATCAAGATCTTTATATTCATACGTCGGTTCTCCATCAAACAAATAAAGCCCATGAGCATCTTTACAAAAATGTCCCGGTACCCAATCTAAAATGACACCGATCCCATATTTGTGACATTCATCGACAAAATACATAAAATCTTGTGGCGTTCCGTATCTACTAGTCGGCGCATAATATCCCGTTCCTTGATATCCCCAAGAGCGGTCATATGGATGTTCAACGAGCGGCATAATTTCCACATGAGTAAATTGATGCTCCGCTACATATGGAATAAGTTCATCTGCCATTTCTCTATAAGAAAAAAAAGACCCATCTTCTTTCCTTTTCCACGAACCAAAGTGAAGTTCATAAATGGCTATTGCTTCGTTATAGATGGACTTTCGTTTCTTTTTTTGGAACCACTTCTGATCTTTCCATTCATATCCTTTTATATCGTAAACAACGGATGCCGTATTGGGCCGAACTTCAGCACACATTGCATACGGATCTGCTTTTAAAAGCGTATGCCCTTCTCGTGTTTGAATGGCATACTTGTATAATTCCTGCTGAGAAATATTCGGTATAAATAAAGACCAAATCCCTTTCTCAGTCACTCGTATCATTTCATGTATCTCGCAATTCCACTCATTAAAATCTCCCACAATACTCACAGCTTGTGCATGAGGTGCCCATACGGAAAAACGTGTACCTTCCATTCCATTTTCCATCGTCAAATGAGCACCAAGAATCTCGTAGCTATCATAAAACTTTTCTTCATGGAACAATAACATGTCTTTCACATTACATTTCGTCTCAATCACTATGTTCACCTCACATGATGACAGAATTTTAAATACGTTATTACTATTCTTCAGTAAATTGAAATATCCTTGCGATTTTATAAAAAAACATTCGTTTATTTATAGAAATCTGCGATAATTTCATGAAATTTAACCGAAAAATATCGAATTTTGGCGAATATTCATTGTAAACGCTTTATTTTAGAATAATTTTTTAGTGGGGAAGAAAAAGATCTACTGCTCTATTTTGTTATTACTTTCCATTCAAATAAAACATAAAAAAACCCCTTCCGGCAAAAAGGATATAGGGGAGGCCGGAAAGGGATTTATACAATTTGAATTATAGTACTGGTGCCATAGTTTCTTTTAACACTTTTATAGAATGATCAAATTTCAATTCTTCTTCTGCATTTAATTCAAGCTCTACAATTTCTCGAACACCTTGACGGTTGATAACTGCTGGAACACCTATGTAAACATCTTGTTGTCCATATTGCCCTTCAAGATATGCAGATACTGTCAATACGCTGTTCTCGTTGTTTAGGATCGCTTTCGTTACACGTAATAGTGCCATACCGATACCGTAGTAAGTTGAGCCTTTACGTTGAATAATATGATAAGCAGCATCTCGAACATTTACAAAGATTTCATCTAAATCACTTTGGTTGTACTTTTCATTGTTCGCTAAGATTGTTTCTAGCTTTTGTACGCCGATCGTAGCATGGCTCCATACAGGAAGCTCTGTGTCACCATGTTCACCAATGATATACGCATGCACATTACGTGGGTCTACCTCTAAGTACTCACCTAGCATATAACGCAAACGAGCAGAGTCTAGAGTTGTACCAGAACCAATTACGCGCTCTTTTGGTAATCCAGATTCTTTCCAAGTTACATAAGTTAAAATATCCACTGGGTTAGTTGCAACTAAGAAAATACCATCAAATCCACTATCCATAATACCGCGAACGATTTGTTTATAAATTTTTGTATTCTTCTCAACTAAATCTAAGCGAGTTTCACCTGGCTTTTGTGGTAATCCAGCAGTGATAACAACAAGATCTGCATCTTTACAATCTGCATAGCTACCTTTCCAAACTTTTGTTGGAGCTGGCGCAAATGGAACCGCATGGCTTAAATCCATCGCTTCGCCTTCTGCTTTTGCTTCGTTTACATCAACAAGAACAAACTCTTCAACTACACCTTGGTTAATCATAGAATATGCATAGCTACAGCCTACAGCTCCTGTTCCTACTAATACTACGCGGTTAATACCTTTTTTCATGGTAAAATCCCCTCTCTATTTTCCAATCTCATTATTATCATTGTCATTTAAGTTAATAATTAAAATACTATTTTTATGTTGTTTATCTTGTTTACATTCATATTGTAGCACGATTACTTGTGAATGTATTCACATTTTTTTGACCTATTTGTGAATTATTTCACAGATAGGGGAAAGTTATTGTATCAAATGTGGAATCCATCTCAATTTCATCTATACACGCCTAATTTCACATACTATTCCCTTCAAAACTGTATATAATTTGTCCACACCTTTTTTCAGCTTAGAAATATATTATATATTGAATTAAAAATTTATTTTGAAAGGCGTTGATTGATATAAATAAGCATACAAAATGCGTCTGTGAGCAACTCGAAACTTTACAGCCTGGTACAGAAGTAGATATTTTTCTAAATGGAAACTTTATAGATGATGTTACTTTTGTTAATTTTAATCCTCAGAACTTTTGTGCAACGTTTGTAGATACAGAAGGAGATGAAGCAGGCGGCGTAATCCTTATAGATTGCCGCGATATTCAAGCGCTTCGAATTGAGGCAAGCTAGTTGATAAAAGAGAGCTTTTTTGAAGCTCTCTTTTATCATTTCAACATATAGTTCCATCCGAAATATACAAAAGAAAAAGAGGGAAAGAACCATGTCAATTTTCATAAACCATATTGCTAGCCCTAAAATATTTAACCCAAATTTAGTAAAGGATACAGATATACAATCTTTATATATAAAAAATAAAGAAAAATATTTTGAAGATATTTGTTACCTTTTAAACACCTTTCAGTTAGGAAAAAAAGTAAACGAAATTATAATTAATGGCGTGCCATTAACCGTTTCAAATTTTGCAGGGTTTCACTTTAGCACAGGTCTTGCTACATTTCTAAATAATAGTGGGCGCATTGTCCTCGTTAATTGCGAACGCATTGATGCAATTGTACTTTAACATTATTATTTATGAGAAAGTGAAAGTAAGATCGAGGATACATTATTAATCACTACAAGACAAATAAAAAAAGAGATAGCATCACATGCTATCTCTTTAGTATGACCCGTACGGGATTCGAACCCGTGTTACCGCCGTGAAAGGGCGGTGTCTTAACCACTTGACCAACGGGCCAATTTCTGGCAGAGAAGAAGGGATTCGAACCCTCGCACCGCGTAAGCGATCTACTCCCTTAGCAGGGGAGCCCCTTGAGCCACTTGGGTACTTCTCTATATTATATGGCTCCGCAGGTAGGACTCGAACCTACGACCGATCGGTTAACAGCCGATAGCTCTACCACTGAGCTACTGCGGAATATTTAAGACAATTTATATCTTATAAAAATTCATTTTCTAAGTCAAGTGCTTCCTACAACATTCTGTAGTGACGTGACATGTTTATAATATACTGGATTGTTTTTTTAGTGTCAAGGAGTTTTTAAACCTGCTTTAATTTCCCTTTACACTTCCCGCACACATAACGAACTGTATTTACTCTGCGTCTTCTTACATATTGAAAATGACACGTTATACATTCATACACATATTGTTTTACCTCTACTTGTCTCCCGGACATTCTTTTACAAAAACGCGGTGCGTTCACCTGCTTTAATAATTCACGAAAGTCTTTATCTCTATGCTGGTACCCTTTCCCCATAATATGCAAATGATAATGACATAACTCATGTTTAATTACTTCAATCAATTCCTTTTCCCCATACTTTACATAATAATGATAATTTAGTTCTATATTATGAGTGCTTAATATATACCGCCCACCTGTCGTACGTAACCGTTTATTAAACACCGCCTTATGCAAAAAAGGGCTCGCAAAATAATTTATCGATACTTCCTCCACTAATCTCTGAATATCTACTTCATACATCCTCATCTCTCCTACCCATTAAAATAAATCCACACGTCTCGTCGGTCTCATGCATACATTAAATAGTACATATACCCATCCTCATTCTTATCAAAGGAGGGATTCATATGCCAGCATGGCTTCGCAAACAAATGCGGCGTGCTTATTATGAAAAAAACCGCTATCAAATCAAATTACTTAACGAATGCTGGTTTTTTTATAAAAAAAAGCAACATCCCTAATAAACAAAGGGAATGGATCAACATATTCCACTCCCTTTTCATTCAACTAACAATAAACGCATCCATAGGCGTGGCTTTTTAATCTTCTAACGGTAACATAGATAAAGCGACGCGTCCTTTTTTCATATCAACATCATCGACCCACACTTTTACAATTTGTCCGACAGACACAATATCTAATGGATGTTTTACAAACTGTTTACTCATTTTCGAAATATGAACTAGTCCATCTTGTTTTACACCGATGTCAACAAAAGCACCGAAATCTACAACATTCCGAACTGTACCTTCTAATTCCATACCACGTTTTAAATCTTCTAGTTTTAAGATACCTTTTTTAAGAAGCGGCTTCGGTAATTCATCACGTAAGTCTCGCTCCGGACGGATAAGGGCATCAATAATGTCTCGCAGCGTTGGTTCACCAACGCCCGTTTGCTCTGATAACGAGGAAACTTCCACTTCCTCTAAGCGTTTTTGCAAATGAGGCTGTCCAACATCTGTAATAGATAACCCTAAACTTTTCACTAACAATTCCACATTCTTATATTGCTCTGGATGAATGCTTGTTCGATCAAGTGGATTCTCACCTTCTAAAACCCGTAAAAATCCGATGCATTGTTCATATGTCTTTGCACCTAATCGTGGTATATCTTTCAGTTCAGCACGTTTCGTAAACTTCCCGCTCTCTTCACGTTTTTTCACAATATTTTTTGCAACTGTTTTTGATAAACCAGAAACATATTGTAATAAGGAAACAGAAGCAGTATTTACATTCACCCCAACTTGGTTTACAGCTGTTTCAACAACAAATGTTAATGATTCATTCAACCGTTTTTGCGATACATCATGTTGGTATTGCCCTACCCCAACAGACTTTGGATCAATCTTTACTAATTCTGCAAGCGGATCTTGCAAACGTCTCCCTATAGAAACCGCGCTTCTTTCTTCAACTTGCAAATTCGGAAACTCTTCTCTCGCTAATTCTGATGCGGAATATACACTTGCCCCCGCTTCATTGACAATAATATAAAACACATCATGAGAAACTGTCTGTAGTACATCTACAATAAATTCTTCCGTTTCACGAGAAGCCGTACCATTTCCAATCGCAATTACTTCTACTTCATACTTTTCTAAAATGGAAATACATTTCTTTTTCGCTTCTTCATACTTCCGGACAGGCGGATGCGGATAGATGACATCGATATGAAGCACTTTCCCTGTATCATCTACAACTGCTAGTTTACATCCCGTACGATAAGCAGGATCTACAGCCAACGCTACTTTCCCCTTCATCGGCGGTTGTAACAATAAATTCCGTAAGTTCTCTGAAAAAATATGAATTGCTTGTTCTTCCGCTACTTCCGTTAGCTCTTTACGAATTTCCCTTTCAATAGACGGTTGAATCAAACGCTTATAACCATCTTCAATTGCTTCTTGTACATAATTCGCACTTGGTACGAATGAATTATGAATAACTTTTTTATGTAAAAATTGAAGAACGTCTTCAATCGGAGGTACAATTGTTACTTTTAAAATTTCTTCTTTTTCACCACGATTCATCGCCAATACACGGTGAGGAACAACCTTTTGCACTGGTTCTTCATAGCTGTAATACATTTCGTATACATTCTTTTCGTCTTTTTCTTCATCTTTTACGGCTGCTGAAATTGTTCCTTTTCTAAAGGTAGTATTGCGAATCCAACTACGATAAGACGCTTCATCAGATACATATTCTGCAATAATGTCTTTTGCCCCCTGCAATGCTTCTTCTGGCGACTGAACCTCTTTTTCTTCATTTACGAACACTTTTGCTTTTTCTAGCACGTCATCCTTCGCAAACGTTAATAACCACTCTGCCAAAGGTTCTAATCCCTTCTCTTTCGCAATCGTTGCTTTTGTTCTTCGTTTTTCTTTATATGGACGATATAAATCCTCGACCTCTTGTAGTTTTGTTGCAGAGGTAATATTACGACGCAGTTCTTCTGTAAGCTTTCCCTTTTCATGAATTAAACGCAACACTTCTTCTTTACGATTTTCAAGCTGTGTAATATATTGCCACCTTTCTAAAATCGAACGAATTTGCACTTCGTCTAATGAGTTTGTCCATTCTTTTCGGTAACGAGCAATAAAAGGGACCGTATTCCCTTCCTCTGTTAACTCAATAACATGACGAACTTGCTTCTCTGAAAAATTCAATTCTTTCGCTAGCGTTTTCATTAGCCCTTGGCGGTTATCTACCATTTCCATTTGCAACAAAACCTCCTTCAATAATAAAAAAAGTTGCTCTTACAAGAGAGCAACTTCAACGTTGAACTAAAAATCTATCAGTCCTAAACTAATTTGCAGAGCTTCATCTACACGATTCATCATCAGATCGTCTAACTGAGTGATTTTGTCCGTTAAGCGCTGCTTATCGATTGTTCGAATCTGTTCGAGCAAGATAACCGAATCTCTCTCAAATCCATACTTTTTTGCATCAATTTCCACATGGGTGGGCAATTTTGCTTTCTGAATCTGTGCAGTAATGGCCGCCACAATTACAGTAGGACTAAAACGATTCCCAATGTCATTTTGAATGACCAGAACCGGACGAACGCCTCCTTGCTCAGAACCAACAACTGGGGAAAGATCTGCAAAATACACGTCGCCGCGTTTTACAATCAAAAGATTACCCCCCGCTAACTAAGCGTTCTACTGTATGAGCTGCTTCATACTCTGCCAAGAAAGCTTCAGATGCAATACCAAGATTGATTTTTCCCATTTCAATGTACCCACGTCTCATTGATTCATGCTGGTAGCGCTTCTTTGTTTTATGTTGGCGCAATAGCAATTGTGTTGCCTGGCAAATAAGTTCATGGCGATTCTTATTCTCTTGTTTTCCAATTCCGTCTAATTCTGTTACCACTTGTTTCGGCAACCGAACAACGATTTCAGTAGTTACACTTGATTCGGACACAAAAATACACCTCCACCGTCAACTACACACACACATATACGACACCTATTGTAATAATACCATTGTATAGGGCCTGTTGCAAAGACTTCCTAATGTCTTGCTTTATGTTTTCCAACTTGGAAATAAAACATTCATTTCCTTGTACTTTTCTTTGTTATTCTTCTAAAGCGAGTTTCTCAAATTACCATCTAGTAAAAATATAAGTATTATAAACATACATTTAAACCATTGCAACCTCCACTGCCCAATGACCATATGCATTTGCTTTCACAACAGAAAAAATCTCTACACCGTTAAGGATAATAGACTGAATACGAGTTACATTCTCATAAATCGCATCTAAGTTTACCTCGGCCCACGCATCACGATAAAATGGCGATTTTCCCACCTAGAAAAAACACTCCCTTTATACGATATGCAGAGCTTATTCTTTTATATTCACTTTTTTCTCACCTTTATTACATCAGATTACATGAAATCTTTATCCATACATGAAGCCGTGCTAAAAAACGTGGTGTACACTGTAGTCACCACGTCTTAGTTGTTTACTTTACTTGTTTTTGAGTTACAGAACGCGCCACCATTAATAATTCTTCTTGTTTCAACTCTTTTGATACAAGCATATATTCCACTCCATTATGTGACCATGTAACAGAATCTTTTGTTAATGCCCCAATTGCGAAACCTAAATCAACAGGCTCTCCACTCACACTTTGCGTCGCAATAGTTGGTGCTACTTTCGCTTTTTCTTGTATTAATGTAAAACTCTTCTTATTACCAGTGTACGTAAGAATATTACGTTTTCCGTTATCTGTATTAAATTCCTTCTCTTCTTTTAAAGTCATGCCTTGCGGTGTATCACTTGGATACAAAACAGCAAATGGCTTTTCTTGTTGAGCTGTCGTTTGTATATCCACTTGTGCTCTAGACATATTTTGCTTCGTATCAAATGCACCTTTATCAAATTTCGCGTCAAACTTTACTTTCGAAAAATCCACTTGTACAAGAACATTTTGATCGTTATCCATCAATTTCACTGAAACAGGCGATAAATCTTTTTTATTAAATGTAATTTGTTGCTTTGGCAACATATTTTGATGATGATAGTTTGTTTTTGTTTCAAACACATAATATTTATCTGTTTTCTTAAACGAACGGTCCTTATCGTTCAAAATATCTCTAACAAGTGATTCATACAAATATGCTTGACTGCTATTTTGCGGCCAATCACTTTGAAAGCGAAAACTTTTATTTAAAGATGGAGTAAGAACAAATACACCTTCATCATTTCGTAAAATAATTTGACTTTGATCTTTCTTTGCATTTTTTAAATTCACTCGGTAATACGATGGTTTATTATACCAAACTTCAACATCATACACTTGTGGTTCATTTCCCGTTTTAATCGATAGCTTCGCTTCTGCTTGATAGCTTTTCATATCTTTTACTCTTTCATTCAAATCTTGCACAACATCTTCTTTCTTCTTCTCCATACAACCAGCTAACAGAAAAACGGTCAACAAACCGACAATAAACAAAAATAGCCGCCTTTTCATACGTTCAGCCCCTTTGTCTCAATAAGTAAGTGGAAGAAAGCCTCTTCCTTAACGCTACTCAAATATATGAGACAAAGAGATGAAATATGCAGACTAGCTTGACGAGCTTTCTAAAACAATCTGCGCTACCGCAAACTCTCGACTATGGCTAATTGAAAGATGAATCGTATGACTTGTATCGGCAAGTAAAATAGGTTTCCCTCTTTCATCATTCATAATTTCAATATCCAAAAAACTAACCTCTTTGCCAATTCCAGTACCAAGCGCTTTCGAATACGCTTCTTTCGCTGCAAAGCGCCCTGCAACAAATTCACTACGTCTTTTTCCTTTTAACGCACAGGCCACTTGGCGCTCATTTTCCGTTAAAATACGCTCTGTAAATTTCGGCTGTCCCTCTATCATCTTTTCAATTCTTTCAATTTCAATAATATCAATTCCAACTCCTACAATCATATCCCGCCGTTCCTTCCTTCTATTTTCTTTCGCACTCTCATATTGTAAGAATAACAGACAATATGCTAACAGCAAAAGGAGTGTAAATATGAATACTCCATTCAAATACTCATTTTCTTCTTTCCCGCCGGTTACTATGGCACTACTTTTTATACAACTTGTTTTACTATCATTAGGAAATAAGAGTCTCTCTATCGGAATCGCCTGTAACGAGTGTATAGCTGAAGGAGAATGGTGGCGACTCATTTCTTCATTATTTGTTCATACAACATTTTCTCATTTTCTATCCAATAGCATCTGCTTCTTTGCGCTTGGATTTTCATTAGAAAAACAACTGCATGGCATTCGATTTTTATTTGTGTTTCTTACGTCTGGAATTATCGGAAATATTGCCTCTTACTTTTTCTTTCCGATCTACTATACTCATACAGGAGCTTCTGGTGCTATTTTCGGACTATTAGGAGTACAGCTTTACCTATTCTATATGCAATTTCAGCCTACTAGAAGAAAAGAAATCCTTCTCTTTGTTACCATTTTATGTATTCTCCTTGCGTTTACATTTCTCGATTCAACAACAAATTCAATTAGCCATCTAGCTGGATTACTTATAGGAGCTTGCTTAGGGCCATTATTCATAAAAAAAACAGATGGTGCATAAGCTTATTTCACCCAAAAGCTTGCACCATCTATTATTTCCACTCCCACCTTATCTGTCATATCCCTCATCAACTGCAAGAGTGCTTCGTCTTTTTGTTTTGCCTCTATCATACAGTGTATTTCTGGAACACTTCCTCTTATATGTCGCAAAAAAGAAACGAAAGAATTAGAATCAATAAAATCGGCATGCGCCCGCGGATTCTTCCCTTCTCGCGAACTCGAAATATGCATTTTAATCGGCAAAGGAGATTGTTCCCAAGTTTGCACAACACGTTCCCAGTGGCTTTCCCATTCTTCTAAATCATGATTCATCATATGATGATGTAAATCAAAAACTACCGGAATCCCAAGTTTTTCTCCTAAGTACAGCGTCTCTTTTAAAGAAAATGTAGTGTCATCATTTTCTAGCATAATCATCTTTTGAATCCCAGCTGGAACAAGCGACCAGTTTTCAATAAATTTTTCTAGCGCTTGTTCTTTATTCCCATATGCACCACCAACATGTAAAACACAACGATGCGTTCTATCGATTCCCATTCCCTGTAGCAACTTCCCATGCATCTGTAATGTTTTTAGCGACTGCTTTACAACAGGTGGACGCAATGAATTTAAAACAACAAAATGATCTGGATGAAAGTCAATTCGCATCCGTTTTTGTTTTGCGTATTCTCCAATTTTCCGTAAATTTTCTTGCAAAGGTTTTATATAGTCCCATTCTAACAACGCCTCATGGTTTGCCAGAGGAATTAATTTCGAACTTAAACGAAAGAATGAAATATCATGTCCATAATTATGTTTTAACAACCGTAAGCAATTCTCCAAATTAGAATTAGAAATCCTCTCTAAATTTTTGATTGCTGCTTCTCTGTCTTGCATTCGCTGAAACTTTGCATACGTCATTGTTTGCGAAGGAGAAGCATTTTTGACACGCACACTCATCGCAGCATACCCAAGCTTTACGAGCATTCCATTTCCTCTTTTCCGATACAAGTTTCTATGTAGTATACCCAAATAAAGATACAAAAAAAGACAGCCTTTTGAAAAAGACTGCCTCTCTTCTATATGTTTAGTTAGATTGTGGTTTACGGCTTTGATGCTTTCTTTCGCCACTGCGCCCTCTAGGAGCTCCAGAACGCCCTTCGCCGCGTCCTTCGCCGCGCCCTTGACCTTCTCCTTTACGACCGCCACGATTGCGGTTGCCATCACGGTTACGGCCACCTTCACGATTACGGTTACCTTCGCGGTTACCATCACGATAACCACCTCTTCCGTTGCCGTTGCCGTTTCCGCTTCCGTTTCTCTTTCTAGAACGATCTTTTGAAACTACCGGCGGTTCTGATGTTAAAGAAACTGGCGTTGCATCCGGCTCTTTTGTCATCATTTTTAAAGCAGCTGCTACAACCGCTACAGAATCATGCTCTTCTAATAACTCTTCCGCAATACGTTTGTAGTATGATAAGTTTTCACTTTCGATCGTACTTTGAAGTTTTTCAGCAATCAAACGTTGTTGTCCTTCTAAAGCTTCATCTAATGTTGGTGGATTCATACGATCCATTTTACGTTTTGTTGTACGCTCAATATTCTTTAATTGTCCTGTTTCACGCGGTGTTACAAACAGCATCGCAAGGCCTGTTTTACCTGCACGACCTGTACGACCAATACGGTGTACGTATGATTCAGGATCTTGTGGGATATCAAAGTTATATACGTGTGTTACACCTGAAATATCAAGTCCACGTGCTGCTACATCTGTCGCAACAAGAACTTCGATTGAACCTTCTTTAAATTTACGTAATACAGAAAGACGCTTCGCTTGTGTTAAATCACCATGAATTCCTTCTGCTGCATAGCCACGTAAGTTTAATGCTTCTGATAATTCATCAACACGGCGCTTTGTACGACCGAATACGATTGCAAGCTCTGGAGATTGAATATCTAATAAACGTGTTAACACGTCAAATTTCTTTTTCTCTTGCACTTCTACATAGAACTGCTGAATGTTTGGCATAGTTACTTCTTTCGCTTTAACCTTAATATGTTTAGGTTCGCTCATGAAGCGTTCCGCAATGCGACGGATTGGATCTGGCATTGTTGCTGAGAACAATAATGTTTGGTGTTCTTCAGGAACATCCGTTAAAATCGCTTCAATATCTTCAATGAAGCCCATATTTAACATTTCATCCGCTTCATCAAGAACAACTGTCTCTACGTTTTGCAGACGAAGTGTTTTACGTTTAATATGATCTAAAATACGTCCTGGTGTACCAACAATAATGTGTGGACCTTTTTTCAATGCACGAATCTGACGGTTAATATCTTGGCCGCCATAGATTGGTAAAATACGCACACGCTTATGTTGACCAATTTTGTATAGCTCTTCACCTACTTGAATTGCTAACTCACGAGTTGGCGCGATAACGATACCTTGAACTGTATCTTGACGTGTATTTACTTTTTCTAATAGTGGTAATCCAAATGCAGCTGTTTTTCCTGTACCTGTTTGAGCTTGACCAATGATGTCTACACCTTGTAAGGCTACTGGAATTGTTTCTGCCTGAATTGGTGTTGCCTCTTCAAACCCCATGCTTTCAACAGACTGTAACAAAGAATTGCTTAATCCTAACTCTCGAAATGTTGTCAATTTTACTTCTCCTTTTCTATCTAAAATAGCCCAGATTATTCCTTCTTCTCATATTCACAGGATATCCAAGTAAGGTTGGGCTAAGTCTTCTTCAGACAAAATACGTTATCAGCGCAAGATTGCCTGACAATTATAATAAAACTAGCTTTTGAAAAATGAATGTAACAAGTATGTGTACTTTAAACATCCAAACGTAAAGCTAGACAAAAGTAGTCCCGAGACAAATTTATCCCGCTATTTCCGGGTAGTAAAACCCCATTTCAAACAATTATAACTTTCAAATGGCAGGAGTAATTATCCTAACTATTCACTCAAAAAAGACACTTTCCGTGTTTGCGGAAAATGCCCTTTCCCTGATGTTTACATAATATAAACGGGCCTACATTTATCACAAAAAACTCTACAACGTTATTACACCCTATCAATTATATGTTTTGTATGTGTAAAAAGCAAACCCAACTCTCACCATTATTTATATATAAATTTCGTCATCTTTATCCTAGATTTTGAATCCCTTTATTGTAAGGGGTTCCAATAACCAGGCAATAGAGTAGACTATATATAGGACAACAAAACCCAAATTACTTGATCATCGTAATAACTTCCTCTAATTTCATACCACGAGATGCTTTTACTAATACAACGTCTTTCACATCAACGACTTCTTTTAAAGCTTTAACGAGTTCTTCTTTATTATCATAAGCCTTTACTCGCTCATTAGGAAAATTAATTTTTGCGCCTTCTGCCATTTGTGCCCCGAGCGTACCATACGTAAACACATATGCAATACGAGCTGGATCAATTAATTTTCCAACTTCATAATGAAATTGTACTTCTTGGTTACCAAGCTCTAACATATCACCAAGCACGAGAATTTTTTTAGAAAATCCATTTAATTCATTCATTAAATGAAACGCTGCTTCCATCGCTGTCGGACTCGCGTTGTATGCATCATTAATAATCGTTAACCCTGCATCCGTTTTGACAACTTCCATACGCATGCCTGTCATTTTCAATGTCACGAAACCTTGTTTCATTTCTTCCCACGTTACACCAAAGAACTCAGCAACCGCCATTGATGCTAATGCGTTATATACATTATGCTTCCCAAGAACGGGTAAATAAAATACTACATTCTGTGCTTGATTCATTTTAAATTGTGTACCTGTTGCTTCCAACTTAACAGATATTGGGTGGTAATCATTCGCTCTTGCATCACCGAATGTAATTGTTTTTGCAGATAAATTCATGCCTGGTACACGTGTAGTTAACAATGGCTCATCTCCATTATAAACAAATACGCCATTTTCTTGTAAACCTGTTACAATTTCCAACTTCGCTTCAGCAATTGCATCACGAGAGCCTAAATCCATTAAATGTGCTTCTCCGATATTTGTGATAATCGCTGCATCAGGGCGAGCAAGCTTTGACAAAAATTCAATTTCACCACGGCTCGACATACCCATTTCTAATACCGCTATTTCTGTATCTTCTTCTAAATTTAAAATTGTCAAAGGAAGTCCGATATGGTTATTGAAGTTCCCTTCTGTTTTTTGCACTTTAAATTTTGTTCCCAGTAAGCTTGTCACAATATCTTTCGTTGATGTTTTTCCGTTACTTCCCGTTACACCAACTACTTTCACATTTAATTGGTCACGATAGTTTTTCGCTAATGTCTGTAATGCTTGTAATGTGTCTTCTACAAAAATAACTGGTACATTTTCCGGCGGGTTTGCCACGCCTTTTTTCCATAGCGTTGCGACAGCGCCATTTTCTATCGCTTTCTTTACAAAAGTATGACCATCAAAACGTTCCCCTTGAATTGGAACATATAAATTTCCTTGTTCAATCTTCCTTGTATCAATGGAAATACCTTTTATCTCTATATCATTCCACTGCTCCGCCAAACTAGTTCCGCATACCATTTGCTCAACTTGCTTCGCTGTTCGCTTTATCATATAAAAAACACTCCTTACAAGGAAGAAACACTATTCATTTGAATAGTGCTTCTCCTTTCTTGTTAGATTGTATATTTAATTTTTTGTTTTTCTTCATGACGTTCAATCGCTAAGCGCACTAATTCTTGAATAAGTTCTGGATACGCTAATCCTGTATTTTCCCATAATAGAGGGAACATACTAAACGGCGTGAATCCTGGCATTGTATTTACTTCATTAATAAATACATCACCATCTTTTGTTAAGAAGAAGTCTGCTCGCGTTAATCCCGCACCGTCTAAAGATTGAAATGCAAGAATCGCATACTCGTTAATCTTCTTATATTCCGATTCCTTAATTTCAGCAGGAATAACCATCGCCGTATCGCCATCAATGTATTTTGATTTATAATCATAGAATTCTTTTTTAGCTACGATTTCACCTACAACCGAACATTTCGGTTCATCATTTCCTAATACACCAATTTCCACTTCACGACCAACAATATTCTCTTCTACAATAATTTTACGATCGAATTGGAACGCTTCCTCAAATGCATTCTCTAACTCAGCACGATCTTTACATTTATTAATTCCAACGCTTGAGCCAAGATTTGCTGGTTTCACGAAACATGGATAGCCTAATGTTTCTTCAACTTTCCCATAAGCTTCTGTGCGATTTTTCTCCCAAACACTGCGGATGAATGAAACATATTTCGCTTGTGGTAAGCCTGCTTCCGCAAAAATATTTTTCATAACAACTTTATCCATACCTGCAGCTGATGCTAACACACCATTTCCTACATATGGAATATTTATAAGTTCTAACAAGCCTTGCACTGTTCCATCTTCACCATTTGGTCCATGTAATAACGGAAAGATTACATCGAGTGCATTCTCTTTATCAGAAGATGACATTGGGATAATCTCTGAACTTAATGATACAGGAGAAATTGCGTTCTCTTCTCCGTTCAGTTGCAACTCTTGAACGCTGTTTACTTCACCTTCAAGACGCTCACCGCGAACCCATTGTCCTTGTTCAGTAATATAAATTGGATGAACCTCAAATTTTTCTTGATCTAACGCTTTACTAACAGCAAGAGCTGTTTGTAAAGAAACTTGATGCTCCGCTGATTTTCCACCATATAATAAACCTAATTTAATTTTCATAATGAAATCACCCTAATCGTTTGTTTTCATTTTTCTATTGTAGCACTTTTTACAAAAATAGATAGTTCCTATTTTCGTAAAAAGCGAAACCGTCCACAAATAGCATGATAGCCAAGTCGACATAACCATTTTTCTAGTTATGTACCTAATAGTATGAGAAAAAGAACGTATTTGTGTATAATGAAAACTTTATGAAGTTCGCTTTACCATATTGTCTTTTTGTCTTTGCTCTACAAGTCGGTCTAATGATATGTAAACAAGTCCCGCTACCACACATCCGATTCCTAAAACCGTAAATAAAACGTGACCTAACAAACGATCGAGTAAAAACCCTGCAAGCAGAGGACCGAACGCATTACCTGTAATCCATTGTAAGCTAGCCGCTCCCATATACGTACCTCGCAGGTGCTCTGGTGCTAAGTTTGCTATAAATGTCATTTGGACAGGAGACATAATCATTTCTCCTAATGTATAAATCGCATATACAATTAATAGCGTAACAAGAACTACAGTAGCATTTGCCCCCATTCCGCCAAACCATCTCGGAAGCCATCCGATGGCAAGAAGACCTATTCCAAATAACCAAGCACCGTATAGCATCGTTTTCCCTACCGGTTTATCAGTCGCCCACTTCGAAATTTGAAATTGAAACAAAACTACCAAAAGTCCGTTCATAGCCATTAAGTAAGGATATGGATTATTCACTCCAAATATCCCTTTCATTTCATTATCAAAATGAAGAGGAAGCATACCTTCTGTTTGCGAAAATCCCATCGAAATAACAATTCCAGCCAATATATAAATGAGTAAAATTTTATCTTGAAATACAATTTTCCATACAGATTGTTTCGCTTCTTCCTCCTTACTCGTTTGTGTTGTTACATCTTTTGGCATTGTTTCTTGAATAAGTAGTAAAACTAGTATTGCGTAGAACAACATAGAAGATGACGCAATCATAAAAATAACCGTTTTAGAAAGCACTACAACCGAAGCACCTATAATTGGGCCAATAGCAGCTCCGATATTATGCCCCATTCGCAGCAAACCATATGCTTCTGTTCGCTTTTCAGGTTCAGTTACATCCGCTACCATCGCGGAAGCTGCCGGATGGAACAACGAATTACTCAACCCTAAACAAACGGATAAAATAGCATATGGTATAAAACCATCTATAAATATGAACCCAAGCATTAAAATCGCATTGCTGGCCATTGAAAATATCATAATTGGCTTTCTTCCATAAACATCTGCAATTCGGCCACCTATAAGAGAACCAAAACTTGCTGCAATTGGAGACAGTGCCATAATAATTCCCACTTCTAACAAAGAATCTACTTTATCTTTTAAATACAATGCAAAAAATGGCATTAACATCATCATCGCAATTCCATTTAACGTTTCTCCAATAAATCGAATCCAAACATTACGATCCATCTGCTTTAATTCTTGCCATGTTTTCTTCATATTCTCCCCCTCCCACTACTTTTGGGTAGTAAGCACCTGGTCGATTCCACTATCCAATCGAAACTTCACTTAATCGACCAAATTTCATCTTATAATATTTTTGTAAAAATGTAAATTTTCAAAAATAAAAAGCCGTTCTTTTTCTTAGAACGGCTTTCAACCTTATAGATTCACAGTTTTTTCATCACTAGATTCTTTGTGTAATGCACTATTCTTTCTGCTATATAAGAAATAGACTCCTATTCCAATTACCATCCAGATTCCAAAACTTTTCCATGTGATTGCCGGTAATTGAAGCATTAAATATAAACAAAAGATTACAGTTAGTGCTGGTAAAATCGGCACAAGCGGCGCTTTAAATGCACGCGGTAAATCTGGATGTGTTTTTCTCATTACAATAACCGCAATTGCAACGAGTGTGAACGCAGATAGAGTTCCGATATTTACAAGGTGAGCTAGTACACTTAAGTCAACAAGTCCTGAAATAAGCGCTGCTACAACCCCTGTTATCCATGTATTTAAAAACGGTGTTTTAAACTTTGGATGTACTTTTGAAAAACGGTTCGGTAATAAACCGTCACGACTCATTGCATACGACACACGGACTTGACCATACATCATAACTAACATAACAGTTGTAATCCCTGTAATCGCACCTACTGAAATAACACCTGCCAAACCATCTTGTCCAATAAATTGAAGTCCAAATGCTACTGGATCTGAAATATTTAATTTTCCATACGGTACAATACCTGTCAAAATAAGCGAAACAACAATGTACAAAACAGTACAAATTAATAACGATGCAATAATACCAATTGGTAAATCACGCTGCGGACGTTTTACTTCTTCCGCCGCTGTTGAAACGGCATCAAAACCAATAAAAGCAAAGAATACCGTCGCTGCGCCTACCATTACACCATCAAAACCAAACGGCATAAACGGTGTCCAGTTTTCTGGTTTTACATATTTAACACCAGCAAAGATGAACAATAGTACAACGGCTAATTTAATGAATACCATAATATTATTTACACGGGCACTTTCACGAACACCTCGTGATAAAAGGACTGTCATAATTAAAATAATACAAACAGCTGGTAAATCAATAATTCCACCTTTTCCTGCCCCAGGAGCAGAAGCTAAAATGGTTGGAATTTGAATTCCAAACCCTTTTAATAAAGACTGAAAATAAGCTGACCATCCATTTGCAACAGCTGATGTTGCCAATAAGTACTCAAGCATTAAATCCCATCCAATTAAAAAGGCAAACACTTCTCCCAGCGTTGCATATGTATACGTATACACACTACCCGATACTGGTACGCTAGAAGCAAATTCTGCATAACAAAAGGCGGCAAAGGCACAAGCGAGTGCGGCTAATGCAAAAGATAAAATAATAGCAGGTCCAGAATGTTTCGCAGCAACTACTCCTGTCAAGACGAAAATACCTGTCCCAACAATCGCCCCTACCCCTAACATCGTTAAATCTAATGCTCCTAATGTTCGATCCAATTTCTTCTGACTTCCCTCTTGCAACAGTTGTGTAATCGGCTTTTTTTGAAAGATTTGCTTCATCCCCAGCACCTCAACAATTGTAATTTTCTGAAAATTTAATATTTAAATTCATTTTACTTATTTCAGCTTTTTTCGTCAATAACTTAATGCAAAATTTGTCATTCCATCACCATTTTGAATGATCTGAACTAGTATGGTGCGTTATTGTAGTACAAATGAAAATTATAAAGATGATTTATATTTGTATATTTTTATATCATTCTATAAATATTTTTGGTATTTTAAATATGTCGATTTCTTTACAAGGAGCTGACTAAAAAGTTCACGTTTTAGTCAGCTCCTTTCACTTTTTTGTATAATTCAGCTTTGCGGATCAACTACTTGTATGTCGAAGCGCCGATATATCGCAAAGAACGGTCGATAACGAAAAAAGAACTGACTTCAAAAGGCACTTATGTACCTTTTGGGTCAGTTTGTTCTTTCGACATAGTAGTCATTTATACGGTATGTGTGCCTCGTTCTATCCAACTGTACATGTATTGCTCATCTTCCATATCATGTGCATCTTTTATAATGCGTAGTGGACGGAATGTATCAATCATAACCGCTAGTTCGATTGTCTCCTTTTTACCAAGGCTAGCTTCTGTTTTCCCAGGGTGTGGTCCATGTGGAATACCGCTCGGATGAAGCGTAATAGACCCTTCCTCTACCCCTTTTCTGCTCATAAAGTTGCCTTCTACATAGTAGAGCACCTCATCACTATTTACATTACTATGGTAATACGGTGCCGGAATTGCTTCTGGATGATAATCATATAGACGCGGAACGAATGAGCACACAACAAAGTTATGTCCCTCAAATGTTTGGTGTACTGGTGGCGGCTGATGAATGCGTCCTGTAATTGGCTCAAAATCCTCAATATTAAATACCCATGGATATAAGTGCCCATCCCATCCTACAACATCCAAAGGATGATGCTGCAAAACATGTTTATGCATATATCCTCTCGATTTTGTCATCACAACAAACTCACCTTTTTCATCGTACGTTTCCAACGTCTCAGGACCACGAATATCACGCTCACAAAACGGACTATGTTCTAACAATTGTCCGTACTCATTGCGGTAATTACGCGGTGTTGTAATTTGACTATTTGCTTCAACAACGAGAAATTTCGATTCTCCCGCTTCAGGCATTACACGGTAGATCGTACCGATTGGAATAATAATATAATCTCCTTTTCGATAGTGAATCGTGCCGAACATTGTCTCGATTTTTCCAGACCCATAATGAACAAATAGCATCTCATCTCCATCGCCATTGCGATAAAAATAGTCCATTTTTTCCGCCCCGTTTACAACCCCAATTCGTAAGTCTTCATTTCCTAATAGAAAATTCCTTCCGTTCACGGCATCTCCTATTTTTCTATATTCTTTCGTTCGAAAATGACGATGCGCTAACGCTACATCTTCTTCATATTGCAATTGACAAGACCGCGCTAAAGAAGCATGCCCAACTTCTGTTGGCATGTAATGGTGATACAAAATAGATTGCGTACCAGAAAAACCTTTCGTCCCCATAACTTGCTCACGATAGAGCGTTCCGTCTTGTTTACGAAACTGTACATGTCGTTTACGAGGAAGTTCCCCCATGCGACGATAATACATGCTCATCCCCCGCTTTCTTTTCTGCTTTTACCGTATTACGCAATGTCCCTAAACTAGTAATGTTTAACTCTACCACATCGCCGTCTTTCAGCCATCTCTCTGTTCCAAGCTCTAAAATACAGCCGCTTCCAACCGTACCAGAACCAAGTATATCTCCTGGATACAGCGTAACACCTTGAGATGCTCGTTCAATCATTTCAGCAAACGTATAATAAATATCTTGAAAATTACCTTTCGACCATTGTTCGCCATTAATATGAGCTGTCATTTCTAAATTGTAACGATCCTCATTTCGATATATGTCTAACTCATCTTTCGTCACAATATACGGCCCAAGCGATGTAGAAAAGTCCTTTCCTTTTGCTGGTCCAAGGCCGACCTTCATTTCATGCGCTTGTAAATCTCTAGCGCTCCAATCATTCATAATACAATATCCAAAAATATATTCATGAGCTTGCCCTTGCGAAATATTTTTACCTTCTTTTCCAATGACACAAGCAATCTCTAATTCATAGTCAAGTTTCTTCGTTGCATTCGGACAAATAACAGCTTCTTCCGGTCCAATCACAGCGCGATGATTCGTAAAATAAAAAACAGGAATCTCATACCACTCCGGAACAATATCTAAACCGCGGCGACCACGCGCCGTTTTTACATGTTGTTCAAATGCATAAAAATCACGGATACTTCCTGGGTTTGGTAAAGGTGCACAAAGCTCTACATCCGCAACATGATAAATACCACTCTCTGGCGTACCAATCTTACTGATGATTTCCATATATTCATCGGATTTCTCTAAAAAAGAAATCATTGTGGACGGAAGCGCCCCCAGGCTTGCCGTATGCATATCAATAACTTTGTCACCTTCAAGCCAACCAGCTCGCATTTCTTGTGAAGGAAGACGAAATGTAATAAACTTCATCATTTTCTCTCCTCGCTTAAAAAGTAAAGCGCGGGAGGAAGGAGCATCTCTCCTAACCATTACCCCGCTCTAACAGGCAGTAAAATTTTCATTTTACAGATTTCCGCGACGCGCCTGTTCTCTTTCAATCGATTCGAATAACGCTTTAAAATTACCTTCTCCAAATCCCCTTGATCCTTTACGCTGAATAATCTCAATAAATAAAGTTGGACGATCCACAATTGGCTTCGTGAAAATTTGTAATAAGTACCCTTCATCATCACGATCCACAAGAATTTTTAGGTCTTTTAATTTTTCAATCTCTTCATCAATTTGACCAACACGTGCTGTCAACTCTTCATAATACGTATCTGGCGTATCTAAAAATTCGACGCCATTTGTACGCAGCGCAGAAACAGTTTTTACAATATCATTCGTTAATAATGCAAGATGTTGTACACCTGCTCCGTTATAGAACTCTAAATACTCCTGAATTTGTGATTTTCTTTTTCCATCTGCCGGTTCATTAATTGGAAACTTAATACGGCTTCCATTTGTCATTACTTTCGACATTAATGCAGAATACTCCGTACTAATATCATCATCGTCAAAATGAATCATTTGTTTAAAGCCCATTACATTTTCGTAATAACTTACCCATTCTTCCATTTTTTCTACGTTTCCAACAACATGATCAACAGCAACTAAACCTGTTTCTTCCACCGGAACAGTAGATGTAAATGGTTCATATCCTGGCATAAACGCACCCTTATAATTCTTTCTTTCTACAAGTGTATGAATCGTATCACCGTATGTGCCAATGACCGCTTTTTTTAGAGTTCCATGTTCATCAGATAGCTCTTCTGGCGGGGCAATCGCAACTGCTCCACGCTTTACAGCTTCTGTATATGCTTTCTCTACATCTTCTACTAGAAGTGCTACATCTTTTACTCCATCACCGTGCTGTTTTACAAATTCAGCAATACGGCTATTTGTATTCAAAGCACCTGACACAACAAAACGCATATTTTTCTGTACAAGTACGTAAGATACTTTATCTCGATTTCCTGTTTCTAAACCAGAATATGCAGCTATGCTAAATCCAAATGCTCTTGCAAGGTAATAACTCGTTTGTTTTGCATTACCAACATAAAATTCTAAATGGTCAACATCACGTACTGGAAAAAAATCCTCCATTTGTGCCGCTAAATCTTCCATGGACTTTTGTTTCATAACTTCCTCATCCCCCTGCAATATAATTTTCTAATTTCTTCTCCCAAAACGAAAACGCTTCCAATTACGAGTAAAAAAACAAACCGCACCGCAATTTGTTTTTGTCAATTTTAAATCTTCTGTCTTTTCCGTCAAATACCTTCCTTTTTCTCACATAGAAAATTCGACTTTTTTCTATCCATCCCATACGAAGTAACATTTCCCCCACTATATAAACCCATCTTGCTTTTTCATCGTCTAAGTCACTGATATGTAAAACAAAGCATGACCCGTACTCGCTTTCTCCCTTTGTTTTAAACATTGCGTGCAGCAGAAAAAGGAACTTACCGCCTCTATGCATGTCCAAATGTGCTCATCCTCCTAAGAAAGTTTTATGTCGTTTTTTATTTGCTCTGACATAATAGTACAACAAAAAAAGACTTCGTTTTCCGAAGTCCCTCTTTTCTCTCACGTCCAAAATTATCTACTTAAATTATACTAACGCACTTGATAGAAACATAATTAATGTTGTTAAAGCCATTGCTACTCCTGCTGATCCTAATAAATCCACTTTTGTTAATTGTAATACTTCTTTGTTTTCCATTATCCTCATTCTCCTTTTAATAGATTTCTATATGTAACTTGCACTTTGTAATAGTTTTCCGCTCTACTTCCTATACAAAATTGCTTTAAATTATACTAACGCACTTGCAAGAAATACGATGAATGCTGTTAATACCGCTGCTGCTCCCGCTGATCCTAATAAGTCCGTTTTTGTTAGTTGTAATACTTCTTTGTTTTCCATTGTTTTCATTCTCCTTTTATAAGATGTATATATTCCGCTCGTTTTTTACAATTAAACTAAAACACTTGATAAAAATACGATTAGTGCCGTTAATGTTGCCGCCGCTCCTACTGATCCTAGTAAATCCATTTTTGTTAGTTGTAATACTTCTCTATTTTCCATTGTTCTCATTCTCCTTTTTTTATAAGTATTTATATGTAATTAAAATTTATGTCATCCCTAAGAAATAGTTTGTTCAAATTTTTTAAATTAACGTTACATTTAAGTAACAACTGTAACGTTTGTAACATTAATGTAACATAACTATTTTATTTAAGCAATAGCTCTATGAATTTATTACAATTTTTTTTTTAGGAATCTTTAATACTATTATTGCTTTCTAATATATATGTAATAGTAGCGACATATAAGTCGCTACTATGCGCAGCCAGATGGCCTCGTCCACCTTTTAAAAAGAAAGAAGGCCTTTATGTCGGTGTTTTAACTTGCGTATATATAGTATGATGGAAACAAAGAGGTGAGCACTTTGAAATTAATCGCACTTGATATGGATGGCACACTGTTATCATCCAATCTAGAAATCTCCAATGAAAACTTGGAAGCAATCCGAAATGCTGAAGAAGCAGGGCACATCGTTATGATTTGTTCTGGTAGAGCCAAAGAAGATATTTTAAAACTACTTGAGCAATATCAATTATCCCTTCCACTAGGTGCTAGTAATGGGGCAGTAGTATACGCTGATGGAAAGGTCATTCACTCACGTACTTTAAAGAAAGAAAAAGTATATGAAATTGCCAAGCAACTCGAAGCGGAGAAGTTTCCGTATAAACTCTATACAAACAAAGGTGTGTATGCACCGTATAATTGGAAAGAACAAGTTACAAAGTCTTTTCAACTAAATGAAGAGTCTCTTGACATTACAATTGAAGAAATTGAACGAATTACCGAAAAGCAACTAAAGGCTAACTTAATTACAACATTCCAAAGTATTGAAGATGTAATATCCGATTCAACTATTGAAATTTCAAAATTCTTCATCCTTACATTCAATAAAGATAATCGTACACAATTGCTACAATCATTAGAAAAAGATGACGCAGTGATGGTGACTGCATCTGCTCCAACAAACTTAGAAATTATGGACAAACACGGCCATAAAGGCACCGGATTACAGGAGATGGCAAAATATTTTCATATCCCTTTACAAGATACAATTGCCATTGGGGATAATTTTAATGATGTACCAATGCTAGAGGTAGCAGGTTTATCGATTGCAATGGGAAATGCAGAAGCTGCCGTAAAAAATTTATGTGATGTTGTTACGTTGACAAATAATGAAAACGGCGTTGCTTATGCAATTGAGCGGTATGTATTAGAAACAACCCTACAAAAATAAGCCAAGTACGATAGGCTATTCAGCAAAGATAATTACTTTATTCTCTGACGGGAAGGTATTTTTTCTTTTCACACTGGAGGATAAAACAACTCGAATTTTATAAAGTGAAACTTTAATCAGTGGGGGATTCATCCCCCACTGATTATTAGTTGAACCAATCGGGCTTTTACGGACAGTTATCCCCACCTATCTTCTTCGATTCTCTCTCAATCTTGAGGTGGGGGTCTTACTGCCCACGAATAGCGGGATAAATCCTTATCTTTTAACAAAAATTGGACAGGGAATGTACTCCCTGTCCAATTTTTGTCTTCTAGAGAACAATCCTTGTTTCATGCTAAAATAAAAATAACTTATAAATGACACAGCCCACTATCATTCTTCATTACAACTGTGTGTATACAAAAGGGGATTTTCTACATGTTGACATTATATTCTCAGACAAAAAACTTTATATTGTCAAAACTTGACTTCATTATTTTTACCGTTTTCCTTTTATGGAAACTAAACTTATTTTACAGCGTATTTTTGGCTGAACCACAAGAAATTACAATACGCATTACTTTCTTTGAAATCGTACTCGTTCTTCCAATTATTCATTTATTTTCGAAAAAATGGCGGATTATTTCTATAATTACACTAGATTTTCTGTTTAGTCTATTATTGCTATCTAACGCCATTTATTATCGCTACTTTCATGATTTACTCTCTATCAGCTTAATTAAACAATTTGGGCAAGTATCTGATTTAACGGACAGTATTTGGACATTGATTGAAGGAAAAGATATTATTTATTTCCTCGATATCTTCCTATTGATTTTCGTCTATGTCATTATGATTCGAAAAGACTTATTCCAATACTCTAAAAGTATTATCGTTCACGCAATTGTATTCCTCGTAATTGCACTGCTTGTCTTATTTCCGCTACGAGAGAAGTACACATACGTGAAAGAATCAAACATTACAACGGCTCGCTTTTCGAATTCGTGGGTTGCAGATCATCTAGGGATTATAAATTACCACGTTTTCGATATTTATAAATATATAAATACCATGATTTTAAAAGAAGATGTCTCTAAAGAAGAAATAAACAATATAAACACATGGTTTCACGAACAAAATAAAGAAATTGTAAAAGGAGTACAGTTTGGAAAAGCAAAAGGACAAAATGTAATTCTCATTCAAGCTGAATCTTTGCAAAACTTTGTTATCGATTTAACTGTCAATGGACAAGAAATTACTCCAAACTTAAATCGCTTTAAAAGGGAGAGTACTTACTTCCCAAATTTCTTTGATCAGACCGACCAAGGAAGAACGTCAGATGGTGAATTTACATCATTAGTTTCCATGCATCCATCTCGATTTAATGGGAGTATTTACTTTAACTTCGCTGATAATACATTCGAAGGATTACCATTTATTTTAGATGAACACGGTTACGCTACACTTTCAGCCCATGGATATGAAGGCGGATTTTGGAATCGAGCGTTTATGCATCGTAACTTAGGATTCCAACAATCTATGTTTGCAAAAGATCTTCAACCTGGGGAACAAATTGGCTGGGGTATATCAGATATGGATTTTCTAAATCAAATGGGGGATCAATTACCAAAGTTGAAACAACCTTTCTTTAGTTTCTTAATTACATTAACAAATCACCATCCATTTGAAATACCGCCTCAGCATAGGGAGTTACAACTAGGCGACCTAGAAAATACATTAATGGGGAACTACCTTCATTCCGTTCACTATATTGATCAAACATTAGGTGTTTTTATTAAAAAACTGAAAGAAACAGGTTTATATGATTCTTCTATTCTTGCCATTTACGGAGACCATGATGCTGGATTACCTCCAGAAGAACTAGATAAGATTAAATTACAACAAAAATTCGATCGTCAATATGATAAAGTTCCTTTCCTTGTTCATAGTGTGAAATTAAATAAGCAACAAGGTAAAATTGATGAACGAGCAAGCGGTCATTTAGATATTACACCAACGATTCTATACTTATTAGGTATTGAACAAAATGATAAATATTTCTTAGGACAACCTTTATTTGATCAAAACGTTGAAAATCATTACGTCCCATTTCGAGATGGCTCGTTTGCAAAAGGTGATTATATCTTTTTAAATAAACACGGATCATTTGACAAAGGCGAAGTATGGAACTTCAAAACTGGAGACAAAGTAAAGGCATTGTCAGAAAAAGATTTCGAAAAAGCAAATAAAAGATTAATAACTTCCGATTTATTTTTGGAAGGGAATTTAATTACGAAATTAAAAAAATAAAAGATTTTAAAATAACAAGTACTCTTTTCATTTTGGAAAGAGTGCTTGTTATTTTATATGCGATGACACGCTACATATATAAATCCACATTGCAAAACATTTTCTTTTAGGTAAGAGATATCGTGCGTGCATGGAGGTGGGTCCTGAGAGGGCAAAGGCGTGAATGCGGCACTTTTTATCCTTCTTAACAGCAACTTACATATTACAACATTTACATTACGCGAAAATTCTCTTCAAAAACCATTCTATTAATTACTAGACATGCATACGATAATAACAGATTCTTAATAAAGGGGAGAAAACATGGACAAGTTATTCCTACACGTCTTGAACTATATTTGTTTAATGCTCGTCATATTAGGAGCATTACTCTTATTCCCGTTCTTCCCGACGTTCGTCCTCTTTTTAATGTGTATCTTCATGTTCGGGATTGCGATTATCATTTCATTTAGGTCAACGGGAGAACAAGAAAAAGAAAGCAGAATGCAGCGTGCAAAGCTGTAAATTCTGCTTTCTTTTTTTCAATCATAACGTATTCTTGTTAAACCGATAACAAAGAAGATACCAGCAAATAAAAGTAGCACTCTAATATATCCTGCTATATCTGCCAGTGCTCCTCCTCTCGCAATTAATTCTGTAAAACCGCGCATTGCCCATGTTTGCGGGACAAAGTTTGCAATCTTTTGCATAAACTCCGGTTCTATTTCAATTGGCCAATACAGTCCGCTAATCATACAAGTTGAAATAATGACGATATTTCCTAATGCCGATTGTTGCTCTGTCGTTTTCACCACACTCGCTAACAATAAAGCTAGCCCAATAACAGCAAGTAATAACACCGAAACAAGCACAATAATTCCTAACATATCTCCCCACTGTACATCAAATAATAGATTCGTTAATATCATGAGTGCTCCAAATTGAAGCCAACCAATTAGGAAGAATGAGAGAATATATCCAGCTAGTACTTGCACTCTTGTAACAGGTGTTTCCAACAAGCGATGCCACACTCCCATTTGCCTTGCTTTTAAAATCGTTCCTGTGCTACTCAGCATAACAATCATTACAAATAAAATTGAAAATCCTGCCGCTCTAGCTGATACACCATTAATTGTTTTCTTTCCTGTTACAATAGATTCTTTTTGAATATGAACAGGTTCTGCTTTCGTATGGATAGTTTCGTACATTGTTTCCCAAGACTTTCCGCTATTTTGGCTCCATACATTCGCTCCTTTTACTTCCACTTCCATTTTCTTTAGTGTATTTTGTAACACGTGCTCTACAGAAGCACCGCCTGTAAAATCAGCACTAGATTGAAATAGAACTTTATCACCTTTTCCATCTAACATTTGCTTTTGAAAGTCTTTCCCGATTGTTACAATACCAGAGGCTTTTTTATTTTCAATTTTCTTCTTTGCCTCTTCATATGATCCTTTTTCCACACTCACAAGATCGCTATGCGTTAATGATTCATAATAATACGCCGACAATTTGGATTGATCTTCATCAACCAAAATAATTTTCACTTTGTCATTACCACTTCCACCTAGAAGTCCACCAAAAATTAATGTGAAAAGAATCGGCATACCTAACATAAGAAAATAACTTTGCGGCTTCATTAATATTTGCTTTAACTCTAGTGAACAAATCGCCCAAATTTTTTTCACTGCTCTCTCCCCCTATCTAGTCCGTAACCGTAATGTTCCAATGATAACGGAAAGGATGCCAGCACTAGATAAACTCAAAATAATTGGTAATAGCGTATTCCAAGACGTTCCTGACATAATATCTAGAAAACTCGTAAGCGCCCATTTATTTGGGGCAATATTAGCAAGTTTTTGCAACGTACTAGGGAATGCATAAATTGGTAACATAGAACCGCCTAATACCGCTAACAGTTGAATACCAATCCCGCCCATAACATCTGCTGTTCTTTCATCTCGAATAAAGGCGGCGATCAGCATCGATAATCCCGACACACAAATCGCATAGGAAACTCCCACTGCAATAAGCTGTGCAATGTCATCCCCCCAATTCACACCGAATGCATAATGGGTTGCAATGACAAATACGCCAAATTGAATACACGCAAATAGTAACGTTCCAAAAAATTTCCCTAATAAGACAGAATAAGCACTTGTCGGTGTCGTTAATAACCTTGCTAACGTTTCTGTTCGCCGTTCTCCTATAATTGATTTTGCACCAACTGTTACGTTATATAGAAGAAACATCACCAACATCGCTGCCGCATAGTATTGCATAGCCACAACCGTTTTCTTACCAATTGTGCCTGTTTGAATTCCAGTTTCATGTGAAGTTGCAATAGATTGTAAGTCTGTTCCCATATTCTTTGCTACTTCTTGCACATTCCCTTGTTGAGATTGCGCCAGGTCCGTTACTACGCTCTTTGTCGCAAAAGCTACCGTTTGCACTCGTTCAGCAAAAGATTGAATGAATGAATCTGCAATTTTTGCTTGTATGTCTTTCGCAGGATCCGTAAGCAGTTCAACTTTTTTAAATTTCCCTTCTTGTATATGTTCACTCCACTGCTTCGGAATGATAATCCCAGCGTCAATCTTCTTCTCCTTCAACATCTTTTCTAAATCGGTTCGCGACGAAACTTTCTCGACTTTCACATCATCTTTTATTTCTTTTGCCTCCAATACGTCTGTTCGAAACATAGTAGCAAACGTATCTTCATCTTCCTGATAGTAGCCAATTACTGTTTTCGGTAATCCGCCTTCATCTATAACCGCACTTAAAGCTGACCCTAAAATAGCTGTTAATAAAAGCGGCATAAGTAACATCATCATGAAACCACGCCGATCCGTAAAGCGTATCTTAAAATCTTTCCATGCGATAATAAAACTTTTCATATTCTCTCCTCCTTAATCACGAAGTGAACGACCAGTTAGTTGTAAAAAGAGTGCTTCTAAATTCGGTTCTTGTACTTCAAGCTTTGCAATTTGCACACGATTTCCAACAACTTCTGAAACGACCATACCAACTGCATCACTATGTGTTAGAGCAATATCAATCGTATTCGAATCCTCATCCCCTACAATACGCTCTACAACAGGAAGTGCTTGTAATTTCTGCAATAATTGTTGTTCGTAATGATTAACCTGTAGCTTCACCATGAAACCATCTGCAAGACGATTACATAGTTCACTCTTCGTTCCAAGCGCAATGACCTTTCCATGATCTACAATCGCAATGCGCTCACATAAATATTCGACTTCCTCCATGTAATGACTCGTATAAATAACTGTCATTCCCTTTTCATTTAACTTTTTCACTGTTTCTAAAATATGATTTCGTGATTGCGGGTCAATTCCAACTGTCGGTTCATCCATAATTAATAGTTCAGGTTCATGCATAAGTGCCACGCCGATATTTACACGGCGCTTCATACCGCCTGAAAATGTTTCAATTTTATCTTTCGCGCGTTCTTCTAGACCAACATACGCTAGCACTTCATCCGCACGTTTCTTTGCTGCCGCTCCGCTAAGTCCATACATTTTTCCCCAGAAAATTAAATTCTCTTTCGCCGAAAGTGTCGGATATAAAGCAATATCTTGCGGAACAACACCAATTTTTTGTTTCGTCTCCATCGGATGCTCTTTCACAGACTTTCCACCAACACGTATATCCCCGCTATCATATGGAAAGAGCCCACAAATCATTGAAATTGTTGTTGATTTCCCTGCACCATTTGGACCAAGCAGTCCAAATGTTTCCCCTTTCTCAATCGAAAATGATACGCCCCTCACGACTTCTTTTTTCCCGAAAGACTTTGTAATATGATCTACGACTAACATGTCGATTCAACCCCTTTAATGTAATCTCACTATGATTGTAAAAAAAAACCTTCATCTTTCCATCGCTCTTTAGATAGAAAATGCATAACAAAAAAGCAGCATCATCTGCTGCTTTTTCATACTTATCTATGCCAAAAGTCATATGTAAGCTGTCACACCGTACCGCACAGCAAAAATAGCTGCTTGCGTTCGGTCACGAAGCTCCAATTTACTAATAATATTGGAGACGTGATTTTTTACCGTTCCTTCCGTAATAAATAATCTCTCCGCGATTTCTTTATTATTTAATCCATATCCTAATTCCCGCAACACTTCTATTTCTCGCTCTGTTAACTGTCCGATTTGTTCTGGAACACACTGCTCAGCAACATAATCTTTCGTTTTCTTCAATTCTTTCACAATTTGAGCGGTAATATCTTGCGGGAGTACAACGCCTCCAGCATGCACAGTCAAGATCGCTTGCACAATTGTATCTGTCGCCATATCTTTTAATAAATAGCCGCTTGCCCCTTGTTCAAGCGCTTCAAAAATAAGTTCACTATCATTAAACGTTGTCAACATAAGTACTTTTATATGAGGAAATCGCTCCCTTATTAAACGCGTTCCCTCCACACCGTTTGTACGAGGCATCCGAATATCCATTAAAATGATTTCAGGTTGAAGCCGCTTTGCATTTTGCACAGCTTCTTCTCCATCGCTTGCAGTTCCAACCACTTCAAGTTCTGGGCGTAAATTTAATAACATCGCTAATCCATCACGAACTAGCGACTGATCGTCAACAATCATAATTCGAATCATACCGCGCCCCCTATCACCCACGTCTTTTCCCTTAGTGGGAACTCCACGTTTAGTTGAAATCCTTTATCTTTTTCACTTTCAAACCGAATCATTCCCCCGCGTTCTTCTACGCGCTCCTTCATATTGATTAGTCCAAAACCAGGATGTACTTCATTTACGCCTGTTCCATCATCAGAAATAGAAATATGCACCTTTCCATCTAAACAAGACAGTTTCATTTCACATGTACCTGCCTTACCATGACGCTTTGCATTTGTTAACGATTCCTGCATAATACGCAATATAGTGGGGTGTAATGATAACGGAATAATGACTGGATCACCGTTCAGTTTAAATGTCGTTCTCACATTTGTTGCATTCGAAAATTCATTTAACATTTGCCTAATATTACTGACTAAGTCTCCTGTATTTTCTTCTTTCAAAGTTCGCACAGAGGCCCTCACCTCTTGCAACGATTTTTTCGCTAACTCATGACATGTTTGCAGAACCGTTCCAGTTTGATCTGATTTCTGTTTCAATAATTCCTCAGCAAGCTGTAATTGAACAAGTAATGCCGTCATATTATGACCTACCGTATCATGAATTTCACGTGCAATATCATTTCGCTCTTTCACTGCCGTTAATTCTTCCACTTCTTTTGCATATAGCTGCAATTGCTCATGTGCCTCCTGAAGTGCTTCATGTGATGAAGTTAGCTTTTCATACTGTTCATCTACCGTTTGGCGAGCTGATGTTAGTTTTTTAATTAACCCACCAGTAAGAGCACTAAATACAACGAACATAAACGAAATAATATTGCCCCAAATTTCAAACGCTCCAAAATATTGATATGAATATATTAAAATAGCAAACCAACAGATAAAGAAAAATCCTATAAAAAAACGGGCTATCATTTTCGATTGAATATTAATAAATAAAGTTACCGCATCTACACCGAACAAAATTAAATACAAATCTACTTTTGGAAATAAGAATCCAAATATAGCTGTTACAATCCCATTCGATAACAATATAAAAAATATTCGTCGCTCTCCGCTACGAGGCATCATAAGCAAACAATGATTCACAACATAAATCAGACAAGCAGCGCCAACAAATAATTGTAAGCCTAGTTTCCCATGTGGAATATGCAAAGCATACACAATACAAATGAGAACAATCGTAAGTAGCCGGGCATATCCTAGCATAAAGTTTCCCCCCGTATTCAAACAAAATATACAGACTCCATATTCCTCCCCATCCGAATCATCAAACCATCTTTCTTAAAAAACAGGAATGTCATACTGAAATTCCAATATATAGAAACTGTAAGTGTTTTATGCTACAGTGGAATTGTGGTTAATATGTAAAGGAGAATGGTACCTTATGAATCTAAAACTTAAAAGACCTTTAATTTTTTTGATTCCCCTATATATTATTCTCGTTTTATTTGATTATAACAATTATAATCAATTCAAATGGATCGAGAATATTATACAGTCATTATTTATAGTCGTATTTTATGAATTTTTCATGTGGTTATTTTCTACAAAAAAAGAATCAACATCTAAAAATTAAGCGGGTCACGTGTAGTACAACAACAAAGCGATGACTTAAATGAATTTATATATAAGATACATACACAATTTAAAAAGCTGGTATCCACCAGCTTTTTAATTCTACATATCTATATCATTCTCTAAATCCTCATATAATTTTGTTCTTAACAATTCTTTTCGCTCTTTTTCATTATGCAGCCTCTCTAACTCTGCAATATTTTTCGTTTTAGCCATTTTGCAGTCTAGTTCGTATATACTTTGCTCCACATTCATAACATGCTCTTCCAGATCGATAATCTCCTTATTTATAGGCTTCGGCACAGGTGGTGCTTTTTCCTTTTTCACAACGCTTCGTTGTTCTTTCTCTCTTTTTTCTTGCCACTTTTCACGTGCAAAGGCATAATTCCCAGTAAATCCATACGCTGTTTGATTATCAATCCAATACGTTTTAGGGAACAACTTATTTAGAAAATAACGATCATGAGAAACCGCTAAAATTGTGCCATTATACTGTTCAAGCGCTTCTTCCAATACTTCTCTTGATTCAATATCAAGGTGATTTGTCGGTTCATCGAGTACAAGAAAATTAATATCTTGATACATAAGCTGCGCTAACCGCAAACGCATTCGTTCGCCCCCGCTTAATTGATTCACCTTTTTAAATACAGCCATGCCGTAGAATAGAAAGCGAGCAAGTATATGACGTGCTTCTCCTTCTGTTACTGCTACCTGTTCCCTGAACATTTCTAATACCGTTTGTTTACTGTCCACATTCACATGTTGAGACAAATAGCCGAGTTTTACTCCGCTACCAATGCGAATTTCACCTATATCTGGATTCATTTCTTGTAATAATAATTTCAATAGCGTTGTCTTTCCTGTACCGTTCCGTCCAACAACCGCAACGCGCTCTTGAAAACGAACATGTAATTCTACATTTTGAAATAAAACACGTTCATCAAAACTCTTTCCTACTTCTTTCATGACCACAACGTCTTTACCGCTGCGTTCTTGTCCTTCAAACTGAAGCCCCATTTGCTTATGCTCTAAAACTGGTTTCTTCAATTTCTCCATTCGCTCTAGAGCACGTTCCATATTGCGGGCACGTTTATGCAATCCCTCGTTTGGCGGATTCGCTTGATTGGCCCACTCTCTAAGCCTTTTAATGGCTTCTTTCATTTTCTTTATTTTCTTTTGCTGCTCTTGATACGCTTGAAACTCTTGCAACAATCTTTCTTCTTTCTCCTTTACAAACCGCGAATAGTTCGTATGGTATACATATAATTCTCCATCTTCTAAATCAAAAATCTTCGTTACGACTTCATCCAAGAAATAACGATCATGTGAAATCACAACGACTGTCCCGTCATATTCCTTTAAAAATTGCTCAAGCCATTCCACTGCGAATAAATCTAAATGGTTTGTCGGTTCATCTAGAAGCAATAAGTCCGGCTTTTTAAGGAGCATATATGCAAGACTCACTTTCGTCTGTTCACCGCCGCTTAGCTCCCTAAAATTGCGTGAAAATAATTCTGTCACTTGCAGTCCATTAGCCACTTTCATAATATTTGCTTCTATTTCATAACCGCCTAGGAACGAAAATTGCTCCTGTATTTCTCCGTACTCCGCCATCATTTTTTCCGTAACATTTACCGCCATCTTCTGTTCAAGTTCACGCATCTTTCTTTCTAATGCTTGCTCTTTCGCAAACGCAGAACATAATACATCATACACAGTCATTCCTTCAGTAAACTTCGGAATTTGGGCAACATGACCAATACGCGTCCCTTTCTTCATGTGGATCGCACCGCCATCCACATTTTCAATTCCCGTTAATAGTTGAAAAATTGTTGTTTTCCCACTACCGTTTCGACCAACTAGCCCAATGCGTTCACCTGTCTTTATTTCAAATGATATATTTTCAAATATGAAATTTCCACCAAACGTCTTCGCTATATTGTTTACACTACAAATCATCATTTTTTCCGTACTCCTTTCAACGTAAAAAAGCCATGAGTAAAGAACCTTACCCACGGCTTTCATTTCAAAATAGAAAAGGGAACCACCATAGTTCCCTTTTCACACGTTTCTATAAAATGGGTGAAGAGACCTCTATCGTTCAATAGTTATTATGAAATTGCTAAAAAAGGGCATACGTATCCCGTTAGCAACTACACGATGAAAAATCGCACGACAAATGTAGATAAAATCTAAAAATTGCGTGCGCATAACTATAGAACGATTCATCTCTTTCACCTCTTTCGTACGGAATTTTATACTTACCTTTTCATTATACTCTCCTAAAACACGTTTGGATAGTCATTTTTCTGAAAATAATGTAAATAGACACATTCATATATAAAAGGCAGCTGTGGTTCAAAATCATAAGGAGGAATAGAACGTGCTGGATATTGTAAAAACCGTTATTCACATTTTAGTTGATGCAAAACCAATCATTGATGAAATTAACAATTTATAAAAAGATAACGAAAACAATAAAGACGAGATATCCTAAATTAGGAAGAGTATCTCGTCTTTGTTTTGCTCTATCACAAATTGCTGCTGGAAATTTTTATAATATGTCTATCTTTCCCTAATTCTACTATAAAGGATTTAAAATGACTTTTCACGAATATGTATTAGTTGGAGTATGACAAATAGGGGGAGAAATATAAAGATGCAACAACAGCTATACTTTTCAAATCAGATTGGACAACAAAAACCAAACAGTATGCAAAATAAAGAAACAGCTTGCCCATTTTGCGATCAAACACAACTAAGCGACATTTTAGAAACAGATGAAACAATTATTTGGCTAAAAAATAAATATCCAACATTACAAAACACATTACAAACAGTCATTATCGAAACTGATAACTGTCATGATCATATTGCAACCTATACACAAGAGCATATGCGAAAGCTTATCCGATTTTCAGTTGGGCACTGGTTATCATTAGAAGAAAGCGGAAAATTCCAATCTGTTATTTTATATAAAAACCACGGACCTCTATCAGGAGGAACAATCCACCATGCCCATATGCAAATTATTGGTATGGAACAAGTCGACTATCGACAAAATGTAAGAACCGAACATTTCAAAGGAATCGTTGTAAGCAAAGAACATGGAATTGAACTAAATATTTCTACTCATCCAATTATCGGTTTCGTAGAGTTTAACATTATAATAGAAAATAAAAATCAAATGGATCTAATGGCCGATTATATTCAAAAAACTATACGCTACGTATTACAAGACTTTCATAAACGATGTAATAGTTATAACATGTTCTTTTATAGCTTAAATGGAAACATTATATGTAAAGTCGTTCCTCGCTTTGTCGTTTCACCACTATACGTCGGCTATAAAATCCCTCAAGTTTCTATGCAATTACAAGCAGTAAAAGCGCAGTTAGCGACATATTTTACAGAAAAATAGAGTAGGTCATCACAGGACCTACTCTTTCATAACACCTTTATTTTGATAATATACATTCTCTAGTCCGATATTATATTTCATGTTTTTATCAGTCCACTCTGGCCCGAGAGTACCCGGCCAGCCAGATGTGTTCGCTACATATTTAAGTAACTCAAATTCTGTTAACCCTTTTTCCATACCTCTTTTATATCCTTTTGCCAAATGAGGCATAGCAATTTCAGCATTTCTCCGCGGATCTTTTAACTCCTCATCTGTTAGATTCTCCGGAGCAAGTCCACCACCGCGATGCAATTGAAACAACCCAAACGATGTTCCTTGATCTCCAATAGCTCTCGGATTGAAACGACTCTCATGCTCAGCAATTGTAAGGGGTATCCACTCTGGAAGATTATATTTCTTAGCCTCTTCGCTAATAACTTGTTTCGCCTGTTTTGCTTCTTCTGAATCAACATAACTCATCTGATTTACAGGTTTCCCCACACCTGCTGATTCGCCTCGAAAAAACATATATACTCCTAAAACTACTAAGAATCCTACAAAGAATTTCTTCATGTGTATGCCCTCTTCTTTCGCTGAAATTTGTCCCCTTTCAGCATTACGTATATACAACTGTTTCCTTATCTATCATACCAAGAATATACAGCACCAACATCCTTCTTAAGGCTGATTTTACGATGCAGAGGATACGAAACAACTATAAAAATGTAATATTTTGCTATCAATTATCAAAACGAGTTTCAATGATTGATAGCGACATCCACTTTCATTTTCCGACATAAAGGTCGCTGCTGTGCAGAATAAAATATGACCTACTCTCTTGTTTTAAACTCCGCACACGGCAGGAAAGGGCCCCTATACATGGCCAGATGCTCTCGCCCACCCATAAAAAGAAAGTGGCCTTTATATCACCAACTCGCATTTATATAGTACAAATTTCTAAAATATATATAAAATAAAAAAACAAGAAGGCTCGCCTTCTTGTTTCATCTATATTATTAAACAATAAAGTTTGTGATTATATCAAAAATCCCAATACATACAATCGCAACACCAAAGTAGCTAAACCACTCTACTAACGGAACATTAACTACTTCTTCTTTTTGCATTTCAATCGTCTCCCTTCTATAATCTCCCTAACTTTTATATCTATTTTCATTATGAGAGAAATATGACAAAAGAGCCATTGAATTTGCTTACGTAAACCTTACATTTTTGTAAGGTAGAAAAATAGTCCCATCTCCTTTGAGATGAGACTTACATATAGTTGGTTGTTAATCCTTTTCATCACATTATTACTTCAGACAGAAAGATGTATTTCGTTCTTTCTATTTTTATTATAGGTCATACCCACGATCGCAACTATCGAATTACATTACACATACCTTACAGTATTGTAATATGTCTTTCTTTTTATTGTATTGTTAAAAGTTTCCCTCTCGCATTTAACGGAATATCTTCTTTATCTATTTCAACTAATCTCTCAGCATAACGCCCTTTTGCAATGATTTCTAACGGTTCATTTTGTTTTAACATTTTCTGAATCGTTTTTGTAATCTTCTGTTCCCGTCCGTCTTCATCATATCCAACAAACTCATATTCATACCAGCCATCTCCAATATGTTGACCAATCCCTTTTACAATTGTGTAATACGCTTTCGTTTGATAAAACGGATTATACTTATCAATTACTGGACCAAGCTTTGTTGGTAATAGTAAGACAACGATAACAATACTAGCAAGTGCCCAAAAAAATATACGTCTCCGTATCTTTTCCAATTTGGTTTCCTCCCTTGCATTTTATGCGTAACCTTTCTCTCAGTTTAGAAAAGAAAGGTTACGCATACCATTGAACTGCCTTACACTTCTCTTACAAAAATGTAAGCTTTCTGTAAGCTAATTCGATAGTTGAAATGCCCCCGATTTCGTACAATGAAATCAGATAAGGAGAGATTATAATGGAAAACCAAATTACCTTTAACAAGTTTGATTACGTAGGGCTTGCTGGCGGCGCGACTCTTCTTACAGCATCCATTTATGTTGCCGCAGTAATGCTTATATAATTTTGTGTCCCCTTTCCCCTTATATAGATAAATTTGAAAAGACGACCTTCTATGCCAGGTCGTCTTTTCCTATTATCATTATGCTCTTTTATCCTCTTGCAACGTTTCTTTTAACTGTGTAAACGTCTCATTTAATTTTTCTGTCATCAGTTTCATCACTTCTTTACGATCCATTTGTTCTGACTGCTCTACTTGAATCGGATCACCAAAAATTAATTGCGCTCTTTTTCCACGAAACAATTCTTTTAAACTGTTAGGCCCAACGTATGCAGCCGGAACTAACGGAACATTAGAACGAAAGGCAATTGTAACAGCACCAGCTTTCAATGAAGTAGCCTCAGCAGATCTCGTTCCGCTCGGGAAAATTCCCACAACTTTTCCTTCTTTTAATAACCTAGATGGAATTTTCAGCGTACTTGGTCCTGGATTTTCACGATCAACCGGAAACGCATTTACCCCATTAAAAAACCAATTCCCAAATTTACTTTCAAACAATTCCTTTTTAGCCATATAGTAAATTTTTGTTGGTAACATCCCCGTCGCTAACATGACAACATCCATCCAACTTCTATGAGTACAAGCTACGACATATGCTCCGCTTTGCGGTAATTTTTCTTTTCCATATACCTCCACTTTCCCAAATGTTTTAAATATATATTTCAACACCCTTACAATGAATGTATACATTCGATCTGTTCCCTTCTACAATTTAATTTTTTATAACTGTATTTATATAAATCCAATTTGACTTTCCAACACACAAGTTGCTGCCGTGCTGAACAAAAAATAACCTGCACTTGCTTTCTCTCTTTATTTGAACATTGCCTGTGGCAGAAAAGGATTTTATGCCAGTTTTTTAATTTGATTTATATATTTTCGATTATAACACTAAGTATTAATAGTTGGTAATAAAATTAAGTGACAATTTTTAAAATTTTTTCCTTACAAAACTGTAATGCTACTGTAAGCTAATTCGATAGTTACTCCCTTTCACCTGTCATATACTTAAATCAGAAACAGGGCAGCAAAAAACATCGAAAAGGCACTCACATACTAAACAAAGGTTGTAACTACAAGGCGGTTTGTGTTATCCCCTTTATCGATGCAAAATTGTTGCTACTGCATTACATAAGTAAGGAGAGATCACTATGAACAACATTACTTTTAATAAATTTGATTACATGGGACTTGTAAGCGGCGCCGCTCTTCTTACCGTAGTTATTTACGCGCTTGCACATGTCCTTGTATAACCCCCCTCCCCCTTTATATAGCTAAAAGTGCCGCCTGTAATCTTACAAGCAGCACTTTTTAGTTTGTTTCATACATAATTTGACCCGTTTTACCTATATCATAACCACCAATAGCACGCAATTCATTTTGAAATTCAGGAGACTGTAATACCTTTTTTACTGTTTCAATCAGCTCCATGTTTTCCTCTGTTTTTAAAATTACTAAATCGTAACGTTCTTGTATAAGCGGAACAAAATCTACATTTACAATTTGCGCGACTTTTTCTGTTCCTACTCCTACGTCAGCTTTTCCATTTGCAACTTGAGAAGCAACACCAATATGATTTGATTCTTCCCAATCATATCCACAAATGTCCATTTTTGATATTCCGTTTATACGCAACTGTTCATCGACAAGAACTCGAATACCAGATCCTCTTTCCCTATTTACAAATTGAATGGATGTACCACATAAATCATTCCATGTTTGCACTCGTTTCGGATTTCCTTTTTGCACATAAAAACCTGATGTTCTTGATAATAAATTCATAACAATACAAGGCTGTCCAACTAAAATTCGTTTTACATACGGAATGTTGTATTCCCCCGTATCCCCATCGAACAAATGAAGGCTCACAATGTCTCCTTTTCCTTGATACATCTGAATCAAACTTGTTAAGCTCCCTTGATATGCCCTTAACATATTAGAAACTTTCAAACGGCTCTCTACATGTTTCGTTAACATATCTAAAGACAAATCTTGTCCACTGATAATACAAGAATCAGATTTACTTGGCGGGTTCATTACTTGCATAGATGAAGAAACTACCTGGACTTTTCCTGTTTTCATTTTTGTAATATATTGCTCTAAATCACTAGCATCAACACGCATTTGCCTACCAATTCGATAAGAGGGTAATTCACCTTTTTTAATCAAATCATACACTGTTAATTTTGATACTTTTAACCGTTTCGCTACTTCTTCTGTTGTGTAGGAATGATGATCCATAAGCCGATTCCTCGCTTTCTGCCTTCATTGTAACAAAAATTCCAGTTTTCTTTCTATTTATTTTCACTATCGTGAGAAAAATCACAACATAACTAAATATAACTATTTATAATTAATTATATCTAGTTATAATTAGATTGGGGATAAAAGAAGGGAGAAATGAAAATGAACAAGCACATATTTCGTTTAATTTGCAGTATTTTATTCACACTACTTCTCGTAACAAATGTAGGATGTACAAACACAAATAAACAAGAAAAAACAATTGCTAAAGAAGAAAAGGTTGAACTTACCGTTTCTGCAGCAGCTAGTTTACAAGATGCATTAAAAGAGATTCAAGCACAATATGAAAAGAAAGAATCAAATATAAAGCTCTCATTTAACTTCGATGGTTCTGGCAAGCTTCAACAGCAAATTGAACAAGGAGCTCCTGTTGATTTATTCTTCTCTGCCGCAGAAGATAAATTTCAAACGCTCGTATCGAAAGGACTTATTGATCAAAAAGAAGGAAAAAACCTACTCGGTAATGAGTTAGTATTAGTTGTTCCTAAAGATAGTAATTTAAAAGACTTTCAATCGTTAAAAGATGAGCAAGCAACAAAAATTGCATTAGGTACACCTGAATCTGTTCCAGCTGGAAAATACGCAAAAGAGACGCTTACTCATTTAAATCTTTGGAACGACCTTCAAAGTAAAATTGTATACACAAAAGATGTGCGCCAAGTATTAACATACGTAGAAACAGGAAATGTTAATGCGGGGATTGTTTATAAAACAGACGCCCTTATTTCAAAGAAAGTGAAAATCGCTAACACAGCCCAGGCAAATTCACACGAACCAATCCGCTATCCATTAGGAATTGTAAAAGCAACGAAACATAAAAAAGAGGTAACTGCTTTTTATGAATACTTACAGTCTAAAGACGCTATGGCGATCTTTAAAAAATATGGTTTTACAGCGTTGTAATTGTAACGATGACATTTGATACATTTTGGTCACCTATCATTCTTTCACTAAAAGTTGCTGCACTTTCTACAATCATTGTGATGGTATTTGGAACGATAGTTGGACGTGTTTTAGCTCGGTCCTCGAAGCGCTATAAAATTTTGTTAGAAACCTTTTTTCTATTACCGATGGTACTGCCGCCCACTGTAATTGGATTTTTCCTCATTATTATCTTTGGAAAAAGCAGTCCCCTCGGTCAGTGGATCGAAACTTTGTTTCAACAATCTATTATGTTTACATCTTGGGCTGCTGTGATTGCTTCAACTGTAGTTGCATTTCCGCTTATGTACCAATCAGCAAAAGCGGGGTTTAGCATTGCCAATGAACAAATTGAAGACGGGGCTAGAGACCTTGGAGCAAATGAATTACAAGTGTTCTTACATGTAACATTACCACTCGCACTCCCTTCTCTACTTGGCGGAATGATTTTAAGTTTCGTTCGCGCCCTAGGAGAATTTGGTGCGACGCTTATGTTCGCTGGTAATATTCCTGGTAAAACACAAACGATCCCAACTGCCATTTATATGGCAATTGATGCTAGTAACATGCCACTTGCATGGGCGCTCGTTCTTACAACTGTCGGTATGTCGATTGTTTTTTTATTGCTCATTCAGTTTATAAATAAAAAGGTAACCTCTTTCTAACAGTAGCTTTCGACAAAGCTACTGTTTTTCATATTATTTCCCGCGAAATGAAATGGAATTTAGCTATTTATGTAGAATTATAGAAATAAGGGGGAATTACATGTACAACCAAACACTTTGCTTTATAAGAAAAGATAATGAAATATTAATGCTAAATCGGGAAAAAGCACCGCTGCAAGGATTGTGGAATGGCGTTGGGGGTAAAATGATAGAAACGGAAACGCCAATGGCATGTATTCTACGTGAGATTGAGGAAGAGACAGGACTACATTTAACGGAGAAAGAAGTCACCTATAAAGGAACATTATCATGGACAAGTGACAGTACAAATTTCGATGGATTGTACCTTTTTACCGCTAACCTCCCAGCACATATTTCATATCATACTCCAAAAAAAGTAGCTGAAGGAATTTTAGATTGGAAGCATAGTTCTTGGATTTTATCTAAAGAAAATAGAGGAATAAACGCTTTAACAAAGCATTTTTTACCCACTGTTTTACAAGATGAAAGCATATACGATCATACTTCTGTTTTCGACAATAATCAGCTTGCGCACTACGAACAAAAGATACATGTAAATATGAAATAGCCTCTTTAGCAGAGGCTATTTTGCTATATATTTCGGCAGTACCTGTAATATACAGCCTGTTCTTCTTCCGTACTTCCTAGGTCCTGACGTTCAAATTGTTTTACAAATCCCTTTGCCTCGTAAAAAGGAATTCCTTTTTCATTCCCCTTTGCAACTGACACCCACTGCCCTAAAATCCCTTTTTCTTTTTGAATTTCTGTAAAACAGTCTACTAACAATGTCCCAATGCCTTCTCTTCTTCGATTCGGATCTAAATAGAGGACAAAAATTTCTCCACACTTTTCACCTGTTGTCCCTCCACCAATCGCTCCAACAACCTGCCCGTTTTCAAGTGCAACGTACCAACCATACCAATTTTCGTCATTCGTCAGTACTTCCTTATGAATACGCTCGTAATTATAGTATTCTTCAATGACTCGATCGATATATTCCTGACTATGCAAACCATCATATGTCGCTAACCACCCATCCATACAAACCTGTGCAATCCCTTCGACATGACTTATATCTGCTCTTACTACTTGAATCTGACTTGTTTTCTTCTCTTGTGCTACATAACCTTCCACAACCTCTATCCCCTTTACATTCTATTTTTAGCACTACTACATTAATAGGGATGGATAAAAAACCCAATTGTTATAATTCATTATATCTTCTGAATTCCACATAAACTATTACAATTTTCATATTCATAGAAATATACATTCTATTTGAATTCACTTTCTAGACGAGACAATTTCCTGTTATGATATGAAGGTGCAAAAATGGAGAGAAATAAAAGTACATTCATATAAAATGAAACTTTAATCAGTGGGGGTTTTCTTCATCCCCCACTGATTATTAGCCCTCACCAATCGGGCTTTTACGGGCAGTTTATCTCCCACCTAACTTCTTAAGAAAAGCGGAAGCGGCTCGTTCAGAATCGCAGGACGCCCACGCCCCTGACAGAGAGGCGCTTTTTGCCTCGTCCGAGGGGGCGAAACGGCCGGAGATTCTAGCCGCTAGAGCTGGACAATGCTTTCGCCGAATTTTGAGGTGGGAGTATTACTGCCCACGAATAGCGGGATAAATGATGGCGTT
>NZ_KN050814.1:112671-135479 GCF_000746135.1 Bacillus sp. UNC322MFChir4.1 | reverse complement strand
CTGAAGAATTACAACGACATATGTCTCCTCATGTTCTAGAACACCTAGCTAAAGAAAAAGGATTCGTTCAGCGAAAGAGTAAATATCAAGCAAAGGAGTTAGTTGCTTTATGTGTATGGCTTAGTCAACAGGTCGCAAGTACATCACTCACACAATTATGTAGCTGTCTTGAAGTATCTACAGGTGTTCTTATTAGGGGTCACCATACATCGCTATCAAGCTAAGAAAACAAAATACCTCCTAAACGAAAATTTTGTGTTTTTTATAGGTAAGCGGCAAATAATCTGTTCGCGAATAATAAAGTTGTTAAAAATAATAAAATTATTTCAAAAATAAAATAGATGTTTTGAAAAATGGTAGTAATTAGAATTTATAATTTTTATCCTGTATAATAAAAATGGGATATTCCGGTATTTTTATAGTTAGTAAAAAGTTATTCTAAAGGGAATATGTTGGGTGAATCATAGACGCAAGAAAAAGAAACCGAAACAAATAAGAAAAGAAACTGTTCAGATAAAACCGATAGTAGGAGAAGAAAGAACATTAAAGGAGAGTAGTAACAAGCTGGTTGACATTCTCCTTGGTATTCTTCTATTCCCAATTCTTATATAGGCTGTCTTGGAAGGTTCTAAAACACAAGTAAGCAAAGGAAAGACTTTCCTTATTATCGTTTTCTTTATCTTAATTACAATAGGGTTATCTATGATAGGAAACAAATAAGGGGGAGTTCAGATGTTTAAGAAGAAGGAGAAAAAAAACATTTACGTTAGACTTGTTAACACACAAGGGGAAATCATTCGAGAGTTTGATTGTACAGAAAAAGACTTGCAAGAAGTAAAAGAAAATGGTGCTGAAATTCGTTTGGTTGGAGATAACTCATATGAGATGGTAGCAACCGATGAACAACTAGAAAAACTAGCAAGAGTCGAAGTAGAAATCAAGGCATGGGAAGACGCTTTAAATGAGAGTTTGAATGAACGCGAAGAAAGAGAAGCAAGACAGAAGGAATTGAAAGAAAAGAATAAATGGAGTACAAAGAAGAAAGTAATCGTATTTGGACTGATATTCTTTGTATTTATTGGATTACCTATTATCGAGGGGTATCAGGATAGTAAACTAGTTGAAGAAGGTACATCATTAAATGCAGAAATTGTAGGTAGGCATGTAGAGAAGGAATTCATGTTTACACACCCAACATTAGTAGTTGAGGTAGACGGTAAAAAGCATAATGTATGGGTAAGTGAAAAGACATATAACGAAGCAGAGTGGTTAGGTAGACTAAAAGTCATCAAAACAAAAGATGGTAAAGTTGAGAGAGACCCTAGATATGAGGGTGAAGATTTAATCACGAGGTATTAAGGAGTATGTTTTTAATATTCGCTTCTCAAATTAAACAACATTATTATTTGCAAAAATTGAATCCATTAAAATAAATTTTAAATAACTTTAATAACCTCCTATCATATTGTTGAGGGGAGGTTATTGCTATTCTAAAGATAAAATTAAAGAACTTTATTATCTCAATACATAATCCCCACCTAGTTACGGCTTTTGTGAATGTAAAATGTTAGATGAAGAGAGTATTATTTTTGAAGCCAGCTGTTATAAACGCGGATTGAAAATGTAATGAGTAAGGAAGAACCTACTAGGGGTCACCATACATGCCCATCAACTTAAGAGTGGAAACAAGATGAACTTTCGTTCATATAACCAAAAAACTTTTAAAATATTTGGCATCTTTAAAAATGAGCATACCAAATAAACCTAGATAGGTATCGTTTTTAAAAATTATGCAGCTTTCTTTTGTTTTTTCATTCCATTATATTCATAGACAACGCCCAAAATATCAAAGACTGTTTTCTTCTCATACCTATGAGATTTCCGCCCATTCTTCTGTAGGAGGTGGAACAGACGGATAAGAATCTTTGTTATTTCTTGGGTGTTTTGTTGTATGGCTTGATACAAGATGTGTAAATGATCCTTAATCATTCCAATTGCTTTATATTCGCTTAATTCTTTTTGTTTCTTTTGTAAAATTAATTGTCGCATCTTAAACATAATAGAAGAGCATAGAAAAATGGAAATAAGTTTCCCATAAACATGACATTCTAATCGCTCTTGTTTGATATTTTTCCAATGATGAATTTGAAATAGAGATTTCCAAGTTTTAAAGATGATTTCTATTTGCCAGCGGAGAGAGTAAAAATCATGTATTTGTTCCATTGGAACAATCTCCCAAGGTGTATTGGTAACATAAATGTTCATGCCAGCTAATCGTTTGCTTTTTTCCGAATATGTAATGCCCTTTTTGCTTTCCGTATACACTTGTTTTTTCCTTCGCTCACCAAGTTGTTTTTCAGTTAATCGATACATAATCACTCGAGTGAATAGCTTTTTATCCTTTCCAATATAAGCTTCTTTTATTTCATAGGACTGTCCTGGTTTTAAGGTATCCATAATGTGCTCTAAATCAACTTTGATGTACTGAGATTGTTTTTTTATGACCCCATTTCGAAAGTATTCAGGAAATTCATTTTTGATATACACCCTATTGTTTAATTTGAGCCGTGATATATAATACACGCCACGTTGGTCCATTTGATCTAAATCATCCAGTGAATAATAGCCTAAATCCCGAATACATAGATCACCAGGACGTAATGTTGCTAAACATTCTGTTCCAAAGGTTTTATCATTATTTTTCCCTGGTTCCACTTGAAAATTTAAAAATTGGCCACTATGTAAATCATATTCTAACTGGATTTTTATACCCGCTGTTTGAGCACAACCACCTGATCCAGGATACACACTAGCTAAATGCTTTGGCACCTGGAAAATTGTTGCATCTAAAATACGAATTCGCTGAAAATAAGCGATTGAAGAGCTTGGAATCGCTGATATTTCACAAATTTTAATTTTTAGTAATGTAGAGAAAATGTGTTTTAAAAAGAAAACAGCTTTTTTATTGAAACGTTTATTGAGTCCTTCAGGGCTCATAAGAGTTCCTGTAACAGCATGAAGTTGACTACACAGTCTCACTAAAGAATCACTCGCTACCCGTTGACTAATCCAGACACAGATAGTAGCTAAATCCTGCCCTGAAAACTTACGTTTCCGTTGTACAAAACCTAGCTCTTTAGCGACATTTTCCAGAAATGAAGGAGTGAGATGTTTATATAATTCTTCAGCAAATAATTGTAGCTCATTTTGAATCGAAAGATTCATAAAAACGTCATCCTTTCTGTATATTTTCACAAAAAGAATAACGTTTTTTCCGTTTTATAGATACAATTTCATTCATTTTTCTTGGTGTTATGCATCCCATTCACTTAAATAGGATGCAGATTCTAATCCAGAAAGTATACACTTGCAGCCGGCATCCATCTTGGAACAATTGGCTCTTGATGTCCTTTTTCCTTGCTTCCTACCACTCCTATTCCACGATTCTCTAACAACAATTCATAAGTCTTTAGAAATTCTAAATCTACACCAAAAGCAAAGTGTTTTATCTCAAGATCTTCAATAAGGTGAAGCGCTCCCCCAAGAAGCACCTTCGATTCATTTTGTTGTATGATGAGGAATAAAAAGAGCAGCTAGCAAAAGCTAACTGCTCGGATCTCCAAGGAAGAGTGAAGAAAATATTATATCACCAACAGTATTGAGAACAACAAAGAGGAAAAATATAAAATTGACAGTTTTTTATGCATTAACTGTTAAATATTTATAAGTTTAACTATACTATCTGTAAACGTATTATTCACTTTTACTTGTGAACGATTTTATTATTTTTCCAATCAATTGTGTAATTATCTATAGCTTCATTAGTTCTTACATCTTTGCGATTTTTTCCGGACCAACCTACAAAGGTAGAATATAATTCATAATCATCTTGTACTCTAGCATGTTTTACAGATAAATCAGTTGAAGTTTCGTTTTTATCTGCAGTTACAACTGCCAATGTACTTGGTTGAAAACCAAATCTTACTAGAGATGGGAATTCATCATTAGATATAAAATTGTCTACTGCATTAATGTATGCAGTACGTGAGCTCATAAATAACTCATTACCATAAATAGCATGATAGGAGTCTCTAGTGTAAAATCCCCATCCTCTATTATCAAATTTACTAAATTCAACTTTCCAATCTACTTTTTTATCCGTAGAATTTTCTAAAAATGTTTTATAATCTGGTTGGTCATATGTTACAGTATTTGACCAAGATGCACCAACTGATGGTTTTACTATACCTGATGATGGATCTCCTGCTTTAACATCTAAACTTCCCCCTATATTATATGAAACAGTAGAAGATACTTTTTTTGTTTCTATTGCATTTTGGGGTGCAACGTTATAAAATTTCGCACTATCATTACTTGTAATCTCTAATCCTGTTTTATAGGCAGATGGCCACCCTACACGACCATAAATATCCGAACCAACACGATTAAATCCTGAACCAATATTACTTCCTTCTGTAGAAATAATAGCATATTTTTTATCAGTATTTGGATCATCAATAAATGAAACTTTTATGGAATTCTTTATGTTTTCGTTAGCATTATAAGTTGTATCTATGCTATTTATAACTTTTGCACCTTTTCCGATATCTTGAATTGAATCGGCATATGCAGATGCAGAATTAAATGCTAATGATCCACTAACAACAGTAGTGGCTAGCGCTAAAACTTGTACTAGTTTTTTAGACTTTTTCGTGCTCTTCTTTTTAGTAACCATTTTATTCTCCTTTTATATTTATTTATATTGATAAATTCATCTTATTTTATATATCTTTCAAAATCCTTTCATAAATATTACAAAAGTCTTGCAAATATATAATAAAAGAATCTCACCATATCACTATCAAGCTAAAAAGAGCGGGTTACTTCAAAACAATAAAAACGAGCATAATGCACAAAATTTTCGTTTTGGGGTATTTCAAAATCTTAAGTTGATGGGCATGGGGTCACCATACCATTTCGGGAAAATTGTACGTTTAGACACAATTTGGACACATTTCAACCAGTTCCCTGTACGTTAAGGAACTGGTTATTTGTTTTTCACTGCTTTTTTATAGGGTTTTTATCCCGTAATGGTCTTAAATTATTAAAATTTGTTTTTAGGTTTAAGTTCCACACATAATCACCTGTCAACGTAATATGTTCCCATCCAAGTGGAGATATATGTTGTAAATATTCCTCTGGAATGTTCACGCCTTTTGCCCGTAAAGCATCTACAGCACGTGATATATATACTGTATTCCATAGTACAATTGCTGAAATAAGAAGTTGTAAACCACTCGCTCTATGTAATTGATCCTCATAAGAACGAACACGAATTTCTCCTAATCGATTAAAACACACAGCTCTAGCAAGTGCATGTTTTGCTTCACCTTTATTTAAACCAACCTGTACACGTCTTCTAAGTTCAGGACTTTGCAACCATTTTAATGTATATAAAGTTCTTTCAATTCTTCCTATTTCACGCAGAGTTACAGATAAGCTATTCTGCCTTGGATAGGCCGCAAGTTTCTTGAGCATAAGGGAAGCTGTGACGGTACCATTACGAACAGAGCTAATTAATCGTAAGGTGTCTCAAAATCTTAGCTTGATGGGCATGTGATGTCTCCCCCGTATCATAAATTATTAAACTCTACTATATATAAGAAGATACAACCTATACATCATTCATTTTATTGGCTTGCGATATTGTTAATTTTAAAAAATTCGTAATCCAGATCTCATTCTATATAAATCGATTTTAATTTTTCGATATATAAGTCGCTGCTATGTAGCAATACAGCATGAGCTGCACATTCTTGCTCCCTTTGTTTTACACCTCGCATGTGGCCAAAAAAGACCTGACCGCTTCTATGCACGGCCTGATGCTCTCGTCCTCCTCTAAAAGAAAGGGGTTTTTATGTCGGCTTTTAACGTGCATATATAACGCATTTTATTCTCTCTTTACGATAGTGAAAGTTCCTTTGCGTGCATATCGTTAGAAACCTTTAAAAAATTTATCCGTTTATGCAAAGAAGAAATAAACACATTATCGCTCATATAAATTAGAGATTGAAATTTGCTTATTTTTTTCATTCCTATTAGTTGAACTTCTTTACATTCAATGAAAACCTTTTGTAATAGTTATGAAAGGAATTTGAAAGATGTTTAAAGTAAGATAAGTTTATTGCGAATATATACGCAAACTACCTTATCAACTGTATATTATCTTTCTATTACCCTAAAAATTAGAATGAATCGATTTTTGAATTTTGGGCAAGATATGAGCTTCAAAGTACATTTGGTATAAGCATCGTCTACTTCAACAGGTGCTATTAAAACAAATAATTGAACATGAATTTGCTCAGATGTGTTAGAAAAATAAGATCGATCAAACCGAGCTCCCCCAAGCTCTTTTAAACATAACAAAACCCACAGATTGTTTTCTGTAGGTTTTGTTATGTTTAATACTTTTTCTTAAACCGTTATACAAATAAGGGAACTTTTTTAGATTAAATTGTAAGAACAAAGATCCTAATCCGCCTGTTCCACCTCCTACAGAAAAACGGACAGAAATCTCATCGATATGAGAAGAGGACTGTCTTTGATATTCTGGGTGTTGTTTATGAGTATAATGGATTGAAAAAACAAAAGAAAGTTGCATAATTTGAAAAACGAAACCCGTTAGGGTTTATTTGGCATGCGTATTATTAAGAGTATGCTTCTATTTTAGGAATGCTTTACCTCTACAAAATGAAAGTACACTTTGTTTCCATTCTTAAGTTGATGGGCATGGGGTCACCATATCAAAAAAAGAAAATTGTACGTTAAGGAATTAGTTTGTATATTTGAGGAGATGTGCGAGACAGATGTGAATTTAGGGGAATCCAATATTTCTATTCAAATATGATAGAATGGAAATATATCCAAAACGGAGGGAAAAGAAATGAACTCAAACACGAAACAGTTTATTTATGATATCCAGCAAAGAAAGAACAATTATATAGAAAATGTATTAATAGCAATACAACACTCTAAAAAAGAGCAATCTGAACAGGTCATTCAAAATATAGTAGAGAAGATGGATATGATGATTAGTCTAATTACTACGTACATGAGGATTGAATCAGGATCTACGGAAGAATTAAAAGAACTTCAGAAAGAAATTATCCATGCTCAAGCATATATCCAAAAACGAATATTTGAAGAAACACAGAGATAAAACCCTGTGTTTTTATTTGGTCGTCTATGAAACCAATCTGTTATAAATCAAATTAAAGGAAAGAATATATCGTTTTAAATAATTAGTTTTTTTTTCATCAACTAATTTATATAACGCAAAAAGAAATCCTACCAATATTAAACTTTCCACCATGATAATCCCGACCCTCTCCTTCCTTTTACCCCCAACACATCAGATGAAAGTTATGTATATCCCATATTAGCTGCAGCAAACAAAAAGGATCTTCCCTTCTCGTAAAGGCTGATCCTTTTCTTCGTTCATTCAACTATTTTTAGCTATTCTTGATTAATTAGAATAACAGCTGGTCCCTCTACACAAATTCCACCAACTTCGATTTTTTCATAAGGCTCAACTGTAATAGAAATGATCCCTTCTCGCTTCTTTAATTCATTACTTAATTCTTTTGTTAACATTTTTTTCATGTGTGCACTCCTTCTTACTGCTTAATTTACTATTGGTATGTAAATTAAATTAAAAATGGTTACCTGGTCTGGAAACCATTTTTTGTAGTTGACCATATGGTGTTACCAGTTCGTTTATCAATTTTACGTAAAGAAGATAAACAATTACTATTCACTGTCTGAGTAGATGTAAGGAACTCTTAAAGATAGTGGTGAGATTGATTGTTTTTTCTTCTAGAAATAATGACTTAGATAGTAGATTACCTAAAACAATGAAAGCCCTACCTCTCTTTCATCCTTACGGCTCCTTGTCCGTGCCAGTGTGAATCAGGATTGCAAAAATCAAGTGACTATTTAATCGAGTTATTTGATGAAACTTCAAACGTTCGAAAAAGAAATTTAAAAATAAAAATGGATAAGATTGAAGTAATAACAAAAGAGGTTCCTACTCTAAAAGTGAGTTGAAGAAGTTGAATGTCTTTGAAATGATTTACTTTTAATAATCATCATATTCCCGAAAAATTCAGGATATTTTCGGGGGATGTAATACATTATCTATAATGAATCTTAACAGAAACCTTTTATTTGATTTTCAGTGATCCCTTTAATTAATCCTAGTTCACTAATCAAAAATTCATGTGCGTTATCCAACATTTTTTTTTCGCTTGTATTAAGTGCCTTTTCTTTATTTATACGCATTAAATCACGTACAACTTCAGCACCTTCTTGTATTTCACCCGTTTTTATTTTATCCGTGTTCACTTTATACCTTTGTTTCCACGGCAATAATTTATCTGTTTCTCCATGCTGAAAAATGTGTATAATGTGTTTTAATGCAAGTATATCAGTAATTGGGCGTATACCCGAACTTGATATTTTACCCATAGGAATCATGACTTGCATATTACTGATTGACATTTTTATCACATAATACTGTTGTTTTTTCCCTGAGAATTCTTTTTCTTCTATGGCTTCAATTATACCTGCTCCGTGCATTGGATAAACAATGTTATCGCCAATTTGAAACATATAATCCACCTCCATATATGGTAACCTTCTTAACCTTAACACACATATGATTTTTTATCAAATATTTTATAATATCATAAAATTATTTTTAGAGTCAACCACTTTTCCTTTAAAATTTAAATTTAATAAAAACAGCAACAAAACAATAGGGAGTGTGTCAGATTTCCAATAAGGGGAAGGTGAATTTTCCCGTGTATATTCTGAAACATTTACTCTTTAACGTAGATCAGTTTCCCCTAGAAAACGACCCAATCTATCTCGTATTTTTTTCAATCTTGTGTGGTACTCCAAAATCTCAATTCTTGCTTTTTCAGCTAAAGGTGCAATTGGTCGTAAGTCTTTTAACCCCCAATAATTAATCACTACATCAAGTACTTGATCAAAATATTGTAGTGGTCCATAGTTCGCTTCTTTTGCAATTACAGCCATTCTATTTTCAAAATCTGGCATGACAGCACCTGGCATTTTAAAATTCCTAATCACATTGGCAATATGATAGCAATAATTAGGTTCTAATTCCAAATGTGTTCGAATGACGTCTCGATAAAACGCATAATGAAGAGTTTCATCTTTGGCAAGACGGCGTAATAATGTAGCAAGATCTGGATCATGCTTACTTGCAACCTTAGCTACATTATTATAAAACACCATCGTTGCAAGTTCTTGTAGCGTCGTATACGTCATGGCTTCGATTGGTGTATGAAAATCAGGCTCAAATCCATCCTCAACGACTGACTTTCTTAATTCATGTATACGTTTAGGGTTCACACTTCGAGTGAGTAGTAAATATGTCTCCAATAAATTCGAATGTTGATCCTCTTCTGAGGTCCAAGTATGAATAAAGTCTGTAATAACAGAAAGAGAACCTTTAAAAGTCGCAGATAAATACGTTGTAAACCAGGGTAAATTCACTTCTGTTAATAAAGCTGTTTCAATGGCCGTAATTACACCCGAAGGAAGAGTAACTTGACTTTCATCCCAAGGAATTCTTTTAAAGTCCATTCCCTTATCCCATGGTAAAAACTCATGATACCCCCAGTCTATCTTCTGCGCTCTTATTTTATGTTGTTCATACAGTTCTTTTAAACGTGGTTCTAATCGGAAATCTAAATCATTTGTTAGCATATAAGTGCCCCCTTTTCTTACCATGGATATTCATCCTATTTTTACCCTTAAAAATTTTCTACAAATGAATATTACTTTCCTTTTTTAAGTCAAACATGACAAATTTGTAACAAAACTCTTTAAGAGCCCTATATTTTTATATATTTTTTTAAATCAAAAGGGGAACCGTTACATATATGTGAACGCCAGAATAAATTTTACAGTTTTCGCTAATATGAGCTTTACACTTTTAGCCACATTTGTCGCTCACTTTATTTGGAGAAGCAGGTATGATAGCCTTGTAGCAATAGCCATGGTTCTTTTATTACCAAGGCTTCAAGGCTGTTTATCATACCTGTAGAGGCTCCATGTCAAGTGAGCTATGCGCAATCTAAAGTGTAAAAGAGAACTTAGCAGAAAGTGTAAAATTCACCTTGGCGGTTACAATATATTGTCCTTGTATATAAAAGGGGTTCTGAGGCATACGGTATGTTGCTTAGCCTAGATAAAAAAACGATCATCAGTAAATAGAGAATAAAACTCATGGATGAAGGTACTCGTCATGTTGTAAATCTTGGTGATTGTAAAAAGGTGCATGCCCATAAAGAATCGTTTTATAATAAAGATTAATAAACAATTAATCTTTCCTGCATTTTCACTACTTTCTAATTTTGTTATTGGTAGCAAAAACTGAAAAGAGTAATGGTATTTTATACACACTAACAACTTATTTAGATGTAAAATCCAAGATGTTAGATTAAGCGCTTGAAAAATATATACACTTGATGAGATATCCTTAAACGACAATTCCCAACAAAATCACTGTACATTGGCTATGATGGGGTTATTTACACGGTTAGACCGTGCACAAAGGGAAGAGGCGATAAACATGCAGTCAACGGAAGCACATATGAAGGAAAAACAACGTAGAGAAAAAATAGAAATAATATTTAGTCACAGGGTAAAAGGAGAAAGTTATTTTCACGGTTCCTCCTATCAATGGAAAAACATTGTATACCAAAATTATAATAGGATACAACAAAAAGAGTTAGAAATTGAACAACTCATTTTAAAAATGGAGAAATCAGGGATTCGTTTTACGCAGCACCGTTCACTTATAAAATATCCCATCATTGATTTTGTAAAATATATAGCTAAGGTTAATAAGGAAAACCTCGAAATACAATAATTATATGTTCGAAATAAATAATCATATTCAAAGGAAACCTTTATACAAAGTTTATTTTTGAAACTTTGTTAACAAAAAGCACTAAAAAATGATTGAAATAAGAAAAATAGCCCTTCACCTGACCCCTTTTGGTCAAGTGAAGGGCTATTTTTTTCATGTTTTTACACGTATCTCGGCTGTACGCCATAAATCTCATGAAAAAATTCTTCATTGTCCTTTCATGAACTTAAAAATTAAGCAATCTAATTCTCGACTTAATGTAAGTACCTTTTTATGGTTGATACCATATTCGATAACGAGTTGAATTAATTCGTTCTTTTTATCTTCTATCACACTATGTAGCTTTGTTAATTTCACCTATAATTTCCTTTATACATATTGGATTAATCGGAAAAATATTCAAATAAAAAACAAGCCTGATAATAACATCCTTGTCTTAAAAACACATATACAAAAAACAACACTAATAAAGAGGATACAATACAAATTAAATTTTTCAAAGGTAATAAACCCAAAAATTTGAATGAATTTCATATTGTTTTTTATTTAACCTTAGTTCTAGGATAATACACTTTGTTATCTGTAAAAGTATACCTTTACAGATAGGTAGAATACTATAAAAAACCACGTCTATAAATGTCTATTTCTCACTTTACAGACATCCATATTTTCCGTATACCTTTACGGACATAATTGGTAAAATTAACATTGAGGTGTAGTGTAACTTTAGGAGATAATTTGCGTAGTTTTTAAATGGTAAATTGCATATAGAGAGGGGTACGTGGGCAGTTGATGGGATACCTAAAAAATAAGCCCCGCAACTGCGGAGCTACAATGGCTTAATCCTCATAATCCTCAATAGCCTCTTCTAATTGTTGAGATAAGAATTCATAAAAATTTTTAGCTTCAAATATTGTCTTCTTACTTACAAAATCCCATGTTACAACTGGGCATTCTCCATTTTCTAAATTTGTGGTATCTAAACAATACAGATATTCACCTAAGTCCCATATAACAACATATTCTCTTGGCATATCCATTTTACGATAAGCTTCAGTATCTAAGATGATTGGTGAATTATCTAAAGAGCCCACACAGGTTAAGTCTATTCCTAATACTCCACCACCACCGTAATTCTTTAAAAACCAGCGGTAACTTTCTGGAAATGTACATTGTAATTTCTTTTCGATTTCATTAATAAGAGATTCGTCAACACTACCGTGAAAATCGCGTTCTTCTTCGAATTCACTAAAAACTTTCGAAATCCATTCTTTCATTTATTTATCCCTACCTTGTACTAGATTGTTCATATTCTGCAACTCTCATTTTCCAATAATGAAGGGTATAGCCGAGATATACACGTTATCTTAACTCCAAAGTGACAATCATTGTTAAATCAATGGTTGTCACTTTGTTTACATGTATTCAATGTAGTTTTAAGTTGTTTAATTAACTCTGTTTGAGGAAAATTTATACTAATCTGGCTTTATAAACCAAAAACTAGTCAATAACACGAAAATAAAGTGTTAGATTGTTTTTTGGTTTATTGCATTATCGATCCCCGTGAGCGGAACAAAAAAGGTTTGAGTCTCTTTGTCCGGCTGCTTTCGACCAGCTGTCCCGACGGTCGGATTCACATCGGCAAGTTCGTCGGCACACACAGCCCCCTCCCGAGGCTGCCATCAGCGGACGCAAGCTGCCATCTCCCAGCAAATTTTCGGCTTCCGGTAGCGGTGCATGTCCGTTTCCGTCAACACGTTGATCGCCCATCCGTCAAACAACCGACGCATATCTGCTTCGTCAAAAAAACGTTTCCGCCGCCCCTCATGCTCGTAATAACGGGGTTCCAATTCGATGCCCTGGCCGGCACCGTAATGAACATCGCGCGTGGAATTCAAGCGGGCTAGCAGCAATCCGCCAGTGCCGACAACTCTCGCAATTTCGCTAACGATAGAAACAGTATCGTCCCAGTGAAAATAATGCAGGGACAAATCCGCGACAACCGCCCTCGCGCTACCATCCGGAAACGGCAATCCTCCTGTCATATCGAATAGGTTTGTTTCAACGCCTGGCACATATTTGCGTATAATCGCCAACGACTCAGAGGAGAAGTCGCAGGCGATGACCCGATAACCTCGTTCTGTTAAAAACAAAGAGTCGCTGCCATATCCGCAGCCAAGATCAATGACCGGTCCATCTTGGGCCAATTCTAGCATCGGCTCGTATTTTTCCAGCCAAAAATCTACTTGCGGCTTGCCGAGATTCACATCGGCAAACACCTCGTTCCAATGTTCAGCTTCTGAACGTCTCGTCATGGTCAGAACCTCACTTTCTGCGGAGAAGAGCGTAATAATTAGATGCTTGTTATCATTTTGACAAAAGGAACGCTTCCTTTCTAGATCGCACATACCTGTCCGTTAGCTTAATGCCTCCCGGTCAGTCTAAGACTTTATTTCCTTAAAGGGGGTTCACCAACATTTTCCAATTATCTTAACTTCGATGTGAGAACTAGTGGAATATCAATGGTTCTCACATCGTTTACATGTATTTAAAGTAAAATTGGTTTTAAATAAAGATTAATCTTTTAGAGTTATCGCCCCATTAATTGAAAATAGGCATTTCCCAATCCTCTAAAATTGCCCAAGTAATTGCTGATTTTCCTTTTAGAGATTTCATTGAACCTACATATATATTTTCATTTGATTCACGTAAATGATTGTAATGTTTCGCTATTTCAATTGTTGTTGCTGAAACATTTTGGGCGGCAATATCTTCAATTTTCACCCATTTTAAAGACCCTTCATCACTTTCAATTAAAGTAGAATTTTTAGATACAGTACCAAAGAACCCATATTGTATTCGGATTTCTTGATTTTCTTTTGACCTAAGTACAACATATCTAAGTGTTAAATTATTTATGTAATCGCTCTTTAAACCTGTTTCTTCTTCTATTTCTCTTAAACATGCCTTGTGGGGTTCATTGATTTCATCGCCCTCAATATGTCCTCCTATTGGAACTAAAAATCCTGCAAGGAATGTATCCTTTGGTTTCTTTTGAAGAAACAATACTTCTTGTTTTTCATTTAAAAGAAAAGCAACAGCCATTTGTCTAAGTTTCAAAACCTCAACCTCCTAATCTAATAGAATACAGTTTGTATTTTTTAGTATAGTCCTTCTTTAACAAACTTGCATACGTTAGTAGGCCTCACCCTATCATTCCGAGAATTCTGTACGTTTAGACGCATTTTTGTCACAATTAACCTCTTTTGCTGTACGCTAAGAGATATTTGTTCAAAAAATCTTCGTTTTTGTTACGCTGATAGGTTATTAATTAGCATTTTCTGTCTTATTCCCCTTTTTCGGGGGATGGGCAAAGAAACCCAAATTGAACATTTTTTTTACGAATGATATCCATGATCTCGTATAGATGTTTAACGGAGCGGGCTAATCGATCTAGCTTATAAACTACAAATACATCTCCCTCGCGAAGCATATCCAAAGCTATTTGTAATTCTTGTCGATTCTTTTGAGCACCTGATACTTTTTCCTGGTAAATACGCTCACATTGAAAAGCACATGTTAGAAATGCGACAAGAGTGGGAGTGAGGCTATATCATACCTTACATGATCTCTGGTGTACTTAATGAATATCCACGTGTCGCCATGGCTTACCGTGATAGCGCCGATCGTGACAAATTCGTAGATTTTTATGACAAGGTAACATCACCCGAAGTCACTCTGGCTCCAGCATCGAAATAGGTTAGATTGCTAAAGGTACCTCTATTGTTTCTCGTAGACGAAGCATACACTTCTCAAACATGCCCTTGTTGCCAAAGAAGAAAGAAAGTGCGGACACGTAACTACGTTTGTGTGTGCGGCTACGAAGAACACTGGGACATTCACGGTGCCCGCAACATTTTGGCAAAAGAACTGTACGGAAAGATGTGTCATATCCCGGAAGAAACGAAGAGAAAGTATTTGTGGATTGCGTAAGCAAAAAGTAGTAGACGGTGTGTTCCCACCCTTCTGCATGTGCAGAAGTTGCTTAGTCAAATGAAGAAAAGGAGTCCCTGCATAGGTGCAGAGAGGAGATGGAAAATCCGCTTCTCATGGGACCTTGTCTTTGTTGATGCTAAGAAATCCCCACTTCAAGCGGAAGCGAGTAAGTGGGGGAGGTTCATAGCGAATTATTTTTGTACTTAAATCACTTAATCTCTAAAATCATTGCTAGATCGATTGCATAATTCGTGCGAGTTCTTTTTCTAAAGCAGCGGGCTCGTTTGCATAATTGTAAATCCCTAAAAACTTCTCTATAGCCTCTGGATGGGAACTGATTAGCTTGTTGATAGCATCCTGTTGTTCAGATATGCGTTCATTCTTCGAAATTTGGCATCCCATGTGAAACCGAACCATAAACTCATCTTCTATTGCCTTTTGATATTCTTCAGACATTTGATTTGATTGATCGGATTGTCCCTTATATTTTGATAGAATATTGGATAATATACGTGCTCCACATATAGCATCATGGATACCCTGCGCCATGCCAGGATCTTTAAAACAAACTGCATCTCCAACCAACGCCCATCCTTTTCCCATTCCTTTATACCAGTAATTATCATATCCGAGAATGCCTTTGACCGGTTCTACTAGTTCTGCATTTTTCAAGCGCGCCCCAATTGTTGTATTCGGAAAGTTATCTGTAAAGAAATTGCGTAGACAGCTTTCCGGATTTAATTTCAACCGTTCTATCAATTCCTTATTTTCTAATGGGAAAATGCCGACAATTACATATAAATCATCATTCGTCGGAAAGAGAATGGCTGTGTTATCTTTTATCTTGTATACTTCAAATTTAGGGACATTATCGTGGCGAAATCCAGAGAAATACCCGAAATAGATGCCGACTGTTGCCGGAATACTTATTTTGAGTTCACTTTTTACCAGCTTGCGAATAATAGAGGATCGGCCGTCTGCCCCGACTACCAGGCGAGCTAAAAATTCTTGTTTCTCGTTGTCGCCGTCTAAACCTTTCACGCCTATCACTGTTTCGTCATCACGGATGACATCCGTCACACGAAATCCTTCTAAAACAGTTACATTCATTTGGGTTTTGGCTTGTTCAAGTAGAATATGATCGAGATAAGTTCTTCTAATACAATAACAACTTTCCTCTCCGTAAACCTCAGGGATGAGACCTTCTATCACGGTATCCTCAAATTGAAATTTAATATCCCGTACCGGCGGTACTTTTGTTTCCAATAACTTGTCCAGGACACCGGTTTCTCGAAGAAGAGCGACAGTATTATTGAAAAAGGTATGGGTTGATAATGTGTCCCTTGGAAAATTCGCTCGGTCCACTAACAACACATGGAAACCTGCCTTAGCAAGATAAATTGCCAGGGTAGAGCCGGCACATCTAGCACCGGTAATGATGACATCATACGTCTTATTCATCGTATCACTCCATTTTCAATTACAATTATTAACTTGCTTATCCATTAGCAGAGTTCTAAAGTTAATGCCCCTACGAGTTAAAGTAATGGGGAAAATTGATAAGAATGCACTACATACATAAAGTATGGAAGCTAAAACGAAATAAGTACAGAAAATTCCCACCTGCTATACAATTAAAAAGAATTTGTGGTAAAAATCGGAATGATAATTTAAGTATTAAATAAAGGTCCGTTTACTATTATAACTGAATTTCTCTTCTTTTTAAGAATATCTATTCCTTTTCTAGCCAAGAAATGGGAACTTCTTTTTCGCCAGCTACTTCAAACTGAATTTCTCCATTTACTTCAAAAACCCGTTCGATAATGGGTATTGAAATCATTTTATTTTCCTTGCTCTTTCTCTTTCGTACTAGTTCTAAGTCGATAATATTCATGATGAAATCCCCTCTATATTTGTAAGACAGCAAAAAAAGCACCCACATGAGTACTTTTTTAACTTGAATCACCATTTTACTTTTTGAGCTGTTACTCTATGCATATTTTACCATATTTATCTATGATATTTAATGGAAAAAATTTCAGATGTGGCGGGTTATTCTGTGAATCGTTTCCGTACCCCTTATATAGATTATTTAATCTTCCTCGGAAGATGCAGCAATTTCTGAGGAGGTAGAATCTTCTGAAGTTGCTGCGTTTATTTTTTCGATGATTTTGTCTTGAATTGATTCACTAATATCAGTAAAAAAGTTTACTTTTTCAGTTACACTACTACTCATTTTGTCCTTTCCTTATTGTAGCTCCGCATTTGCGGAGCTTATTTTTTTAAAAGAGGTAACTCATCAACTGTCCACGTACCCCTTCATAATAATATTTAAAGGGACTTTTCTCACACAAATAATCTACACAACAAGGAGTACCGCCAGCATTTTTGAAAAAAAACACGCTAGAAAAAAATAATAAGCCGCCCATATGGACAGCTCATTTACATAATAATCGTTATTGGAAGCTAATTTTTAATATTACTGTAATCCACACTACTAATCATTCTCACCTGAATACACTTTTAAGTCTTCCATTGCTATGGTTATAGCATGTTTTTCTGTATCAATTAACGATAACCCCTGTTTAATAGGGGCCCAATACTCATATCCGTCATCCTCAAACCACGCAAAAACTTCTGTAGTGAAAAAACCATCATTTCGTTTGATAACTTGGACTTTGTATCTTTTGCTTGAGGAAACAATCTCTTTAATAATTTCTTCCATTGTCTATCTTCCTCTACCTTTTATCCAAATTATACCACATCAAGAATATAGATAATGAAAGGTATTTTAATTGTATAAGGTATTCATGTGAGGTTAACATAACGCATCATTATCAGTAGCAAGGACAACAGGCGGCCCATACTCGTACAAGGGTTTCGCCTGTTTCCTTTTCTATGAATCTATGCATGTTTTTATACATTCCTGTCTTGGAGCGGTTTTCGGTCTTCCGATTGTTTGTTATGACCCCCTATTTTTTGCATAAAATCCTGCATAATTTCTGCATGATGACTGCTCCTCGTATATTATATTTAAGCGGTCATTTCAGCTTTAATTTTTCTTAATAAGAGGCCCGTAAATGAACACTTGGACGTCTCAAGATATTTCTAGATAATGGTCTTAGAATCATTGGGGACAATTCTCTTTCCTCCTGTGGACTTACCACATAAAAAAGAGTGTTTCTCAGTTATCGAATTTCGATCTCTATAAGAAAACTTAACCTGTATGAAATTCATACAGGTTAAGATATACATTCAAAACACCATACATAAAAAATTATGTTCTGTTTATTATTTTACTGTTGTTTGTGTACTTTCTGATAATAACTGATATAAGGCTTGGGTTCCTAGGTTTTCTTTTCCTTCATTTTCTAAAGTATTATATAATGATTTAGCTAGTTTTAGCCCTGGAGTTTTGAGCTGTATCTCTTCCGCCGATTCAATAGCAATTTTCATATCTTTTATAAAATGTTTGATATAAAAACCAGGCTCAAGGTCTCCAGCAATCATTCTAGGAGCTAAATTACTTAATGACCAACTTCCTGCTGCACCAGTTTCAATGCTTTTTAAAACGGTAGTAAGATTATATTTGCATTCAATACACGAAGGAGATTATGAAACTACTTATCTTTTTTATAAAAACGATGCCAAGATGACTGAGGAAAAGAAGCAATTTTTAAAACAAGCACCTGAGTTTCATGGGAAAATTTTCTCCTCCTTCAGATTTGTAAGATCATCTGTTTCAATAATAAAAAATTCGGCAGTCATTGATATGTCGCCGTGGATCGATAAAGAATTTCAATTTCATATGTACCAAAAAGATGGAACATGGTTTATATACGACGTTCCTTTTCAATAATTAAATAATATATCTTATTGATTTATCAAAAAGAATGCTGGAATCCCAGGATTCTTTTTATATTTTTGAAAGTAAACTTTTAAATATTAGTTTACTTTCAAATTACCAAAAACATTCACTTTATCTCAATCCCCTTAATATCCTCAAAATTAGAAAGAAAAGTATACATTCAAAACACTATAAATAAAGAGGTACAGAAACCCATGAATAAAAAATTTATTTTAAATAAAATCAATTTATGAATATATGTAATTTAAATTATTAAAAATAATTAATATAAAAAACTCTGATTTTAAAAAGATCAGAGTTTTTTTAAATGACATGGTGATCCCTTATATAATAATAAAAAAATTATGATAATTGCATACTAACATTAATAACAATTACAACACCTAAAACTAGAATGATCCAAGTCCAATACTTATTTGGAATGAAAAATAATGAAGAATTATCTTTTATTTGAACTCTTTCTCCGGTTTTTTCATCGACGAGTGTTCGTACATCATCAGATATAAACTTTTTAGTAAAAAAATAATTAATCATCGCTATAGATATAGTCGAAAATATTCCTTGCAAAATAAATCCAGGTTTATCTTCCGTGTTCACTTGCAAAAAACTAAAAAGAATTGCATTTATCATAAACCCTAAAATAAATGCTAAGGCTACTAACATTCCTTTACCTCTCCAAATAATCATTACAATGACTCCTTTCAATTTCTAAATAATGGGACATGCATATTACATTATATTAATTTATGGAGTATTAATCTATTTTAATGCTCTTTCAATCCGTTCTTTTGTATCCTCAGTCAAAAATGGCTTTGGAACCTTGTATTGCTCCTCAAAAATTCGATTTATTCCTCTTATGGTGAAGATATTGTTTGTGCTAGTGTTTCAACAATAACTATTGGTACAGTGAATGTTATAGAAAGGTTTTGCCAAGTGAAAATGCAAATAGAGGTACGCGATGGATATTTAAAAGCAATAGTACCAATTGATAGAAACGACAAAAAAGGATTTTCTAAGTCTGGTCATGATATACAATTATTACTACAGTCTATGGCATATACGCTTCGAGATTTAGAGAAAACTTATGCGAAACATATACGTATTACTACAAAAAATATATAACTGAAGAACTTCAGATAACGCTGATTATGTGAATGGAAAGTCCCTTCAGTACTCTGAAGGGACTTTTAAAGGTCTTACGATATTTTGATTTTATGTTAGTAAAAAGTGCTTTCATGTACAAAAAACACCTTATCAGTCTACAACTATTTTTTAACAGTCTAAAACATTTTTTAATGAAACAGGTATAAAAATTCAGTTAGAATATGATTTACATAGTGGTTATAAATAGTTTGATTTGTTATCTCCGTTCCATAAGTTCTAGACAATCCGTAAGAGGGCTTCTCATCATGAATTCCTGCATTTAAATCAGAGATAAGCTTATAAAGATATTGGAAAGAAGGCCGATCGTTTCAATAGCTGGTTCGTGGGTTTCAGAATTACTTTCTTTCTCAGCTGCATGAAACAGTTCTAAAGCAAGTTGATTATTAGGTGTTTTTTCGCTAGACGTACCAAACCGTTTTTGTTGACTAAGACGAAATTATTCTTCATACCATCTCACTTTTGCTGTGAGTTCTTTTACTTGAGCTTGAAGCGATTCAATTGTGGGTTGGTTTGAATGTGAAGGTGTTGTTTTCATAATTTGGTTTGACAAGGACTATTTGGCACAACCAGAACTATTGAAAAGCAATACTTTAAACGATGAAACAGATCACACACGAGAATTGCGTGCTAACCTTTTGGAATGAAATTAATTCAGAATATTCTATTTATTTATGAGAAATCTTGTAGTAAAATTCATAGTATCCAATTCCTGTTATTATCAGATTAAGACTAGATATAGAAAGAAGGGGGATATTATGAACGTTCAGGCAAAGCGAAACGAGAAATTAAACAAATTGTTGAATGCATGGTATGAAGAAATTCGTTTATATCACGTGAAGGAAGCTAAACAGTTAAAAGTAAGAATAGAAGAGAATTTACAGGAAATTGAAAAAAATCAATATCTTTCACTTTATTATTCACTACTTGATTTTAGATATAAAGTGCTCGTAGATGGACTGAGCATTACAAAGAATTCGTTTGCCGAAATCGAATCACTTTCTACAATGAAAGATCAATTTTTGTTTTTAGCTTACTATTATCATTCTTTTAAGGCAATACATTATACAATTCTAGCAAGTTACAACGAAGCGAAAAAGCACTTTGAAGAAGCGGGAAAACTGTTATCCTATATTCCAGATGAAGTGGAAAAAGCTGAATTTGAATATAGAATCGCAACTTTTTATTATCAGTCATATCAACCATTTGAAGCGATTCAGCACGTATTACAGGCAAAAGAGATATATTCAAATTATGTAGGATATGAAATCAATATTGCTTTATGTGACAATGTATACGGTTTAGCTTGTATAGATCTAAGAGAATTTGGGAGAGCCGAAGAATGTTTAAATAAGGTCATAGATGTTTTTAAAAAGCATAATGAAGAGCAGCTATTAGTAAGGGTGCGCTACAATTTAGGATGGTTATATAACATGCAAGATTTATATCCATTAGCTATTCGACATAGTTCTGAAGTAATCGAGAAAATATCGAATCATTATAAAGCGTTATTTGTTCTAGCAAGATCATACTATAATTTAGGAGATACTCATACAGCGAAACAATATATAGGACAGGGAATAGAAAGCGCAATTCAGTCAGGAAATGAAGAATATGAGCATCGTTTTGCAATCTTAAATGAATTAACCGAAGAAGTACCTAGAATTAAATTAGAAAAGATTATTACAGATGGAATTTCTTATTTTGAAAAAGAAGAAATGTGGGATTGCGTAAAAGAATATGCGGAAATTTTAGCGTTACAATTCTATGAAAATAATGAACATGTTAAGGCAAGTAAATATTTTTATATTAGTAATAAAGCTGATAAAAAACACTTAAAAAAAGGAGCGTTGAAGTGATGAAAACAATAAAAAAAATGGTGTTAGGTGTGGTATTAGTAGGTACTTTAGCATGTAGTAGTAATATTCTTACTTTGTCAAACCAAGTATTACAAAATGGCGGAGATACACCATCACCAGAAAGACCCGATTTTTTCGTTGATGCGTCTAGAAAATAGCCATAAAGAGGTTTTATGTTTAACTTCTTCTTACAATATATAAAAGCACCTATATTAATAAATTATCGAGAATGAAATTTGAAAATTTCAACAAATAAAGAACCTGTTAGTTGAAATGCATTACTTCACAATCTTTATTAATAAAAAGGCAATGAGAATAATATTAAGTAGTTCAGTTATTGTGGAGAAAATCTAAAATAACGAGCTAAATAACACACAAAAAAGCTCAAAGTCCCTATATGACTCTGAGCTTTACTTCTGTATGAGGCTTATTCAATTAAAGCCCCGTTAGTGAATTAACTATTTTCAGAAGAAATATTTAATACTTTGGGAAAATAAAAAAAATGAAACGGCTTATTCAAAAAAACAGGTATGATGGCAACTGTTATAGAAGGGGTGGACATTGACATAAACATGCCCATGCGCGACTCAATTTTACTAGAAACAGAGGAGAAGAACATGAACCACTTTTTTGTAGAGTGTAACGGTTATAATGTAAGTGTCTGTGAATGGGGAGATAAAAATAATCCTCAAATTATTTGCTTCCATGGTTTAGGAAGTACAAAGTTAAGTTTCATAGAGATAGCTGAACAATTAAAAGATACATACCATATTGTATCTTTTGATTTACCTGGACATGGAAAAACATCAAGTTTTGAGAAAGATGAAGATTACGGTGCAGCTTATTTAACATATTTCCAAAAGAATTCCCCTTCCTCAAGGAATGAGAAGGGTGAAGCCCAATGAGTAGGGAGGGGATGAATTTTGGTTGGCGTAAGCCAAAAGGTTGAAAAAGGAATTTC
>NZ_KN050814.1:0-112101 GCF_000746135.1 Bacillus sp. UNC322MFChir4.1 | reverse complement strand
TTTGATCATTTCTTTCGTAAAGATGCAAAGTATCCAAAACAGAAAAAGTATAAAGACTACAATAGTATGACGTTTCCGCAATTTGGATTCAAACCAAACGGAAAGCATCGTTATGCAATGTCTTTCTCTGATCACGGTAAGTTATACAATAAAAAATTGGGAGAAATAGAAATCCTACTTCATAGACCACTCGAAGGAGCAATTAAGCAACTGATTCTCAAACGTCAAGGGAAAAGATGGTACGCTATTTTCTGTGTCGAAAGACAAGTGGTACCATCTGATATCGATACCAATCGTGCGATAGGAATTGACGTGGGATTACATAAGTATGCCGTTCTTTCTAATGGTTCAGAGTTTGAAAACCCTAGATTTCTCCGTGAAAAAGAAAAGCAACTACAGAAAGCACAGCGAAAACTTTCTAAGAAGAAAAAAGGTTCTGCTAATTTCATAAAACAAGCCCGGCGTGTTCGCAAGCTACATGAAAAAGTAGCGAACCAGCGCAGAGATTTTCTTCATAAACTCAGTTATAATTTAGCGAAAGAGCATTCTGTTATTGTTGTAGAAAATCTTAATATTCGTAACATGGTTAAAAATAGAAAATTATCGAAGTCTATTTCTGATGCTGGGTGGGGAATGTTTCGAAACATGCTTGCTTACAAATGTGAAAATCATGGCGGTGTACTCATTAAAGTAGAACCGCAGTATACTTCACAGGACTGTTCTGTTTGTGGGAATCGTGTGAAGAAGTCTCTCTCTATTCGTACTCACATTTGTACAAAGTGTGGAACGGTATTGGATCGGGACTATAACGCGAGCCGTAACATCTTACAAAAAGGATTAGAAGAATTGCTTGCCACAAACTAAAGTCTACAAACTGTAGGGCAAGGTTATGTCCGAACAGTATAATCTACGCCTGTGGAGACTGTGTAAGACGCAGTGGGTCCCCCTGCTATGCAACGGTCTATGAAACAGGAAGCCTCTTCTTCAATCAGACCGTAAGGTGGATAAGGAGGGGTTATTCACCAAATTGGGTAGTAGCATTACTCGAGAAGATTGGAAGAGAGACATTTCATATAGTAGCACATTCATGGGGAGCGAGTGTTGCGCTTCACTACGCAGCGGAATGTCCGAAAAAGGTTCGTAAAATGGTTCTTTTAGATGGCGGTTATCATCATGGTGAGATGAATAGGAATTATTTTGCGGAATTATATAAAGAGGCAAAAGAGGGAGACGTTCCACCGCGCTCGTTAGAAGAGGAAATTACCCACTACGAAAAAGATTTTGATGAATATATTTTTGATAGTAAAGAAGAATTTATCCAATCAGAAAAAAAGGCTTACAGCAGATGGTCACCATTGATAGAAAGTGCTGTGTATGATTTAATGCGAGAAGAAGATGGGAAAGTGAAATGGCACGCTACTGGTAATACGGCTAGAGGTGTAGTTAAATTTCAGTATACAGTGTATAAAACGTTGAAGTTGCACAAGGTTAAGAGTGACATACTCTTATTGTATTGTGATCTTCCTCATGATTATTTAAAAATAAGAGAATTGCAGGTTGCTGAATTTAAGAAACATATCGATATAACGACTAAGTTGTACAAAGAAACGGGGCATTTAATGCACTGGGATAGACCGAATGAAGTTGCTGAAGATGTTGTCAATTGGTTGAGATAACGAGAAAAAAGTACGGTGTTCAAAATTGAAACCGTACTTTTTGTTTTTTGATCATATTGTTTATAAATTATTTACAACCGCAATTACATTTGTTTTGTTTAAAGTCGATTACCATACGACCTTGGATCTTACCTTGTTCCATGTCTTCGAATACATTTTGTACGTCATCTAGTGGGCAAGTTTGAACAACTGGCACGACTTTGCCTTCTGCACCGAACATAAATGCCTCTTCTAGGTCCATACGAGTACCAACTAGAGAACCAACTACTTCAATTCCGTCTAGTACAAGTCGTGGAATGTTTAAGTCCATCGTTTCTACTGGTAAACCGACCGCAACTATTTTACCGCAAGCACGTACTGCATCAACTGCTGAGTTGAAGGCTACTTTAGAAACCGCTGTTACGACAGCAGCATAAGCGCCGCCAAGCGTCTCTTGAATCATTTTATCAGCAGGACCTTGCGTAATTGGATTGATTGTTATATCAGCACCAACTTCTTTAGCTAATGCTAATTTGTCGTCATTAATATCTACTGCAATTACCTTTGCACCAAATACATTTTTAGCATATTGGATCGCAAGGTTACCTAATCCACCACAACCGTAGATTACGATAGGTTGACCAGGTTTAATGCCTGATACTTTAATAGCTTTGTATGTAGTTACGCCTGCACATGTAATTGATGATGCCTGGGCAGGATCTAATCCTTCTGGTACTTTAACCGCATAATCAGCAGTAACGATACATTGTTCAGCCATGCCGCCATCTACTGAATAACCAGCATTCTTAACTTCACGACAGAATGTTTCTCTACCAGTTACGCAATACTCACAACGGCCACAAGATTGGAACATCCATGCGATACTTACACGATCACCAACTTTAAGTGAAGTAACATCATCAGCAATTTTCGTTACAATACCAATACCCTCGTGACCAAGGATGCGGCCATCTGTGTTACCAAAATCATGATTCGCAACGTGTAAGTCAGTGTGACAAACTCCGCAATACTCTACATCTACTAATGCTTCCCCTGAGCATAACGGACGCAATTCTTTATCAATAACTTCAATGTTTGCTTTTTTGTTTTTATTAACGACTACTGCTTTCATATGTAATCTCCCCTTTAATGTGTTAGAAATGTAATGAGTTCATCTCACAACTTTTGTTCTCACTTATGGCCAATTATTGTACCAAGTTCAAGTGTTTACTCATCATTACCAATTAATCGTAGCATAAAATTTGGAAAAATGAGTTATGGAATATTGAACAAATTTTGAAATATTATGTAAAGTGTCATATTGGCACTTTCACGAAATATCGACCGCTTTTTAAAATATATCGGCGCTTTTTACGAAATATCGACCACTTTTTGAAACATATCAGCGCTTTTCACAATATATCGGCGCTTCGACACGATATAAAGACGCCTCGACGATATTCGACACGAAAGTGGTCAATCCGCTGAACTGAATCATATCGAAAAGTGAAGGAGCTGACTAAAAAGTCCACTTTTCGGTTAGTTCCTTATATATGAAAAAACATACTAATTTTAGTATGTTTTTTATAAATTATCAGTCTTTATTTATCCCGCATTAACGGGCAGTAATACTCCCACCTCAAAATTCGGCAAAAGCAAAGAAGTTAGGTGGGAGATAAACTGCCCGTAAAAGCCCGATTGGTTCAACTAATAATCAGTGGGGGATGAAGAAAACCCCCACTGATTAAAGTTTCACTTTATCTATATCCTCTTTTTCACACGCCAATTGCCTATATGTTATGTAAGAATAATTTCCTTACCTTCCCTCAATCTTCCCTCATATCATGAAGTTTTTGAAAAAGGCTGCCAGCTAAGCGATGTTTTCCACCTGACCGTAGTGTGTCTGAAAGTTGTTTCATATCTTCCGATGCGAATGTAGGGACTGATATGTTTTGTAAACTCTTCATATAATCTGGTAGTAATGTTCGCAAGGCAATGTCCATTCGAATTTCACCGGCACGTATTAATGTTTGAATTTCACTATCATGGAATCCATCCAAATCCGTTCGAAGTCCCGCTAATAATTTTTCGATATGTTCTTGATCAGAAGAAGGCGAATAAAAATGGTAGTCTGGTAAGGAAACATTTTCAGTATAAAAAGGGTTGTTGCTTGAGTCTAATAAAGTTTGAATTGGCTTGCTAAGAATAAGCTGTAATCCTGAATATGTATCGGGATCTAGGTTACGCAGCATTTTCCTTCTTAATGTCACAATTTGACTATTCGATGTATCGAAAATGCGTTTGTTTAATTCAAAATGTGTTGGTTTTTCAGTTTCTTTCCACTCTTTTTCAGCTGCAGAAGCATCTAACACTAAGTATATTTCATTGGGGTTTTTAGGGATAAATTTCATAGGTTCTTTTCGATGCTTTGCTAGATGAGGATAGCTATGTTTCGTATTATCAGATACGTCCTGATCTGATAATATCAATGGTTCCGTTCCAATATTATCGAAAACGCCTCCGTCGGAAAACCAAAGGGTGTCATATTTTTCTAATGGCCTTCCTTGCATGCGATTGTCTGGATCGGTAAAGATTCGATTTGCTGCTGATAAAGACATAGGAGCAAATAATAACGGAAAAGCCGCTGAAGTAGCTACAGCATAAGAAACGGAGATATCATCTATTTGATTTGTTTGTCCTATAAATGTGCCATACATATGATCACTTGAAAAATAAAACATCCGCATCGTATCTAAACAAGTTGTATTACAATACCAGGTGATCGGAAGGTTTTGTAGTTCCTCCATTCGGACGCCGCCGCAAAGGTATTCATCAAGTAATGTTGGAAGTGCGTTACTACATTTCTCACGAAGAGATTTCAAAGATAAAATCTGCTTTGTAAAAGAGTCTGTAATCAATTTTGTGCGAAGATCGACCTGTCCTAATTTAACTAAGGGAGTAATCACACGCTCTTCAAAATCAATCCCATTTCGAAATTCGCCCCCTTTATATAAGGCAAGCATAATAGCTGCAGCAGTAATACTCCCTCCAGAAACAGAACTGATGCTAGATACATGTCTGTCCAACTTACATTCAACTAGCCGTTTATATCCCCCTAATGCATAAAATGAAGCCCGAAACCCACCGCCAGAAAATGCTAATTTTAGTTTTTTATCCAAAATGAATCCCCTTCTTTCATTGCTCAAATCTGTATATTTGAAATAATCTCCAACTGTAGGAGTAAGTATGCAGTGGATGTATTTAATAGGAAGTTTTTAAAAAATTCCTTGCATGTCGGGGGCAATTCTTTTATAGGAAGGATTGCTTTTCTTATGATTTGACAAACGTATGCTGCTAAATCGCTAGTTGAAATGTACAAGGGGGATGGGATCGTCCGGAGGAAAAAAATACGGCCGAAAGACTTTTGTAACATTTATGAAAGTAAATTGAAATATATATATACTAAGATAAGTGTATCGAAAGTAAGTTCATATTAAGCCGAAGTAAAAAAGTATAAGCAATGTACAGTATAATTTCATTTTTGTAATTTTGTCGAAGTGATAAAGGGAAGGGAGAGAGGATATAAATTATAAAAAAAGTGATTACAGCAACATCATATTAAGTTACTGCTGAATATAGTCTAAAGCAGTTGCTGGTGTTGTAAATAAAACAGTAAATTCACCTTTTGCACAGCTCTGGAAAGGTGGAGGCTATTATAGGATACAGCTACGACAGTTAACCCATCATCTACTTCCACAGGTGTAATTAAAACAGATGATTTAAAACTAGTTCGTTCAGATGTGTTAGAAAAATAAAATTGACCAAGTCGAGCTTCCCCCTCAAGCTCCTTTTAAATGACAAAAAACCACAGAGAATATTCTTTGTGGGTTTTTGTTATGTTTTGAAACCCCGCTTCAAGATTCAGAGAGAAAGATTACAATGTTATCATAAACAGAATTTTTCAGCATATAGATTGCTGCCTTTCTTTGTTTTAAAACTTTGCACGTGGCAGGAAAAGGCCCTGACCGCTCCGGTGCATTGCCAGTCCATCTCGACCATTTAAAAAATGCTTTTCTGTCAGTTTTTCATAGAGTGACTGAGTAGTTACAAAAGCATGTCCAAAGGGAATCCTTCTATGAAATTCTAATGTCATTCGTTGATAGGGGGGAAGAGAGAGGTTTTCCCTGTCTTCTTGACAAGTATAAAACGATACGATATAGTAAAGAAAACGTTTACAAATTGAATTGTGGATTGTTACTGTTCGGCAGGCAAAACCTAAGTTTGTATGAGAATGACGAAATGGTTATTCTTGTGTCCAAATTTAGGTTTTTTTTATTTCATTTTCAGTCAGTCTACAAAATAATTCAATCGAGGACGAGTGCCAATGGAAATAAAAAAATTTTAAATAATAATGTTGCTGTTACGCATAATGAATTGAATCAAGAAATTGTTGTCATGGGTAGAGGACTAGTTTTTCAGAAGAAAGTTGGAGAGGAAATTGATGCTTCAAAAATAGAGAAGACTTTTGTATTGGAGAAGCATGGAATTTCTGAGAAGCTTGCTAAATTATTGGAAGATACTTCTGAATTATATTTGAACATTTCTACGAAAATCTTGAACTATGCACAATCTCAACTTTCATATAAATTGGATGAATATTTATATGTTGCGTTAACAGATCATTTAAGTTTCGCAATTAGTAGGTATAAACAAGGGATTCAGCTAAAGAATGCATTGTTATGGGAAATTCAAAAGTATTATAAGCAGGAGTTTCAAATTGCTTTAAAAGCGTTGGATATGATTGAAAGTGATACTGGTATTCGGCTTGGGGAGGACGAAGCGGCTTCGATTGCCTTACATTTAGTTAACAGTCAGTTATCAAGTGAAAATATGGCGGCTGCAGTGCAAGCAACTGAAATGGTTAATAACATCTTGAATATTGTAAAATATCATTTCAAAATCGAAATAGACGAAAATTCGGTGAATTACGAGCGTTTTTTAACACATCTTCGTTTCTTTTCCATACGATTTATTCGGAAAGAAAAAGAGGCTGAAAGTAATGATCAATTTCTATATGAGCAAGTAAAACAGAAATATCAAACTGCATTTCAATGTAGTCAAAAAGTTAAGATCTATTTGGAGAATACCTATAATTGGGTGATATCAAACGATGAGGTCGTGTATTTAACATTACATATTCATCGGGTGATCAGTCGACATGAATTTTATCGTGCATCAGAGTAAAGTAGTTTAAGAGATAGAATAACTTCTCTTTGAAAATTAAATATTCGTAGGAATGTTACCAATACTGGGCATAACCTGAGTCAATGTGAATACACACACTATTTTTGTGTGCTCACATTGGCTCAGGTTTTTTATTTCTAAAAATATCATAGAAAGTAGGGAGCATCATGAAATATGAACAATTGGCAAAAGACATTATTGAAAATGTCGGCGGTAACGAAAATGTTAATAGTGTTGTTCATTGTATCACCCGTTTGCGCTTTAAGTTGAAAGATGAAGGGAAAGCAAAGACAGATGTTTTGAAAAATATGGATGGCGTCGTTACTGTTATGAAAAGCGGTGGTCAGTATCAAGTCGTCATTGGAAATCATGTGCCCGATGTCTATAAAGCAGTTGTAGAAATTGGTAGTTTTCATACACAAGCACCTGTAGAAGCAGATGATAATAAAAGTAAAGGCGTATTTAATACATTTATTGATGTCATTTCTGGCATTTTCACTCCGATTCTCGGTGTTTTAGCGGCAACTGGGATGATCAAAGGTTTTAATGCGCTGTTAGTAGCTTTAGGTTGGCTGAGTAATACTTCAGGGACGTATCAAATATTAAATGCTGTTGGCGATTCGCTGTTTTATTTCTTCCCAATCTTCCTAGGGTATACAGCTAGTAAGAAGTTTGGCGGAAATGTTTTCATCGGTATGGCAATAGGTGGTGCACTCGTTTATCCAGCACTTTCCGGATTAACAACTGCTAAACCACTTTACACATTATTTGCAGGCACGATGTTTGAATCACCAATTCATATTACTTTCTTGGGAATTCCCGTTATTTTAATGAGCTATGCATCATCGGTTATTCCAATTATTCTTGCGACTTATTTCGGAGCAAAAGTAGAAAGTGGGTTTAAAAAGATCATTCCAGATGTTGTGAAAACTTTCTTAGTACCGTTTCTTACATTACTTGTAGTTGTACCAATCACATTTTTAGTTATTGGACCAATTGCAACATGGGCTGGTCAGCTTTTAGGACATGGAACAGTTTGGGTTTATCAATTAAGTCCAGTAGTAGCAGGTCTTTTAATCGGTGGACTTTGGCAGGTGATGGTTATTTTTGGTCTGCACTGGGGAGTTGTTCCAATTGCAATCAATAATATTACCACTATGGGAGCAGATCCAATTTTAGCATTGATGTTTGGAGCTTCATTTGCACAAATCGGTGCTGTTCTTGCAGTGTGGTTAAAAACGAAACAACAAAAATTGAAAACGCTTAGTATTCCGGCATTTATTTCAGGTATTTTTGGTGTGACAGAGCCAGCCATTTATGGAGTTACTCTTCCTTTGAAAAAGCCGTTTATTATGAGCTGTATTGCAGGAGCTATCGGCGGAGGAATCATAGGAGCAGCTGGTGCAAAGATATACATGATTGGCGGTTTTGGAATCTTTGGTATCCCAACTTATATTAGTCCAAAAGAAGGGCTCACTTTTGCGTTTTGGGGGTTAATTATATCCATTGTTGTTTCTTTCGTACTTGGGTTTATTCTTACTTATTTATTTGGATTAGGAAAAGAAAAAGGAGCTGCTGATGAAACAGCGGTTACACAAAAAGATGCTAATCGTGAAGAAACTGTGGTGAAAGCAAAAAGTACTGTGATTGCTAGCCCGTTTAACGGTGAAGTAATGGCTTTATCTACTATTAAAGATGCAGCATTTGCATCGGGTGCACTTGGAAAAGGAGTTGCGATTGAACCTTTAGAAGGTAAATTATTTTCGCCAGTTTCCGGAACAGTTTCTGCATTATTTCCAACAAACCATGCGATTGGAATTACAAGCGATCAAGGAGTTGAATTGTTGATTCATATTGGGATGGATACGGTTCAGCTTGGTGGAAAACATTTCACTGCACATATCGCACAAGGTGCTCATGTAGAAAAAGGGCAACTGCTTATTGAATTTGATATCGCGGCAATTCAAGCAGAGGGATATAAGGTGACAACACCAGTAGTGATAACAAATCCTGATGAATACAATCTAGTGATATCAGAAGGAAAGAAAATTACAGTTGGTGAACGTTTAATGGAGCTGGGGAATAAATAAGCGGGGAGTCATCTAATTTAAATAGAAGTAAAGGAGTGTTACTATGTCTAATTACGTATTTCCGAAAGGATTTTTATGGGGCGGTGCAATCGCTGCTAATCAAGCAGAAGGAGCATATTTAGAAGGAGGAAAGGGATTAACAACGGTTGATTTGTTACCAACGGGGGAAAAACGTTGGGAAGTTATGACTGGGAAAATCAATTCCTTTAGACCTGTCGAAGGAGAATTTTATCCTTCCCATGAATCAATTGACTTTTATCATCGTTTTAAAGAAGATATTGCTCTATTTGCAGAAATGGGATTTAAGGCGTTGCGTGTTTCGATTGCTTGGACACGAATTTTTCCAAATGGTGATGAACTGGAGCCAAATGAAGCAGGTTTACAGTTTTATGATGATGTATTTGATGAACTATTAAAATATGGAATTGAGCCGGTTGTTACGATTGCCCATTTTGATGTGCCTGTACATTTGGTTGAAAAATATGGAAGTTGGAGAAATAGAAAACTCGTACATTTCTTTGAGACTTATGCCAAAACTATTTTTAATAGATATAAAGATAAAGTGAAATACTGGATGACGTTTAATGAAGTTAATATACTTCTCCATTTGCCGTTTGTAGGTGCGGGCCTTGTATTTCAAGATGGAGAGAATAAAACACAAATCCAATATCAAGCAGCACATCACCAGCTTGTTGCAAGCGCACTTGCTGTAAAAGCCTGTCACGAAATGATACCGGATGCCAAAATTGGTTGCATGCTAGCAGCGGGGGCTACCTACCCATATACATGTAATCCAGAAGACATTTTTGATGCGATGGAAAAAGATCGTAAGTCCTTTTTCTTCATTGATGTACAGGCACGAGGTAAATATCCGGGTTATGCAAAGCGATTTTTTAAAGATCATAATTTGACGATTGAGATGGAACAAGATGATGAAGAGATTTTGAAAAATCATATAGTTGATTACATTGGATTTAGTTATTATTCAAGTAGACTAACAAGTAAGGATCCCGAAGTATTAAAAAATATGACAAGCGGGAATGTATTTAGATCTATTGAAAATCCGTACCTAGAAAAATCAGAATGGGGTTGGACGATTGACCCTAAAGGATTCCGAATTACGGCGAACCAGTTGTATGATCGCTATCAAAAGCCCCTGTTTGTGGTTGAAAATGGGCTAGGGGCTGTTGATGAGGTAACTCCTGAAGGGGAAATCAATGATGATTATCGAATTGAATATTTAAAACAACATATCAGAGAGATGGCTGAGGCTATCCAGGATGGAGTAGACATTATCGGATATACAAGTTGGGGACCAATTGACCTTGTCAGCGCCTCTACGGGGGAAATGAAAAAACGTTATGGCTATATTTATGTGGATAAAGATAATGCAGGTAAAGGATCACTAAAGAGAATGAAAAAGAAGAGCTTTCACTGGTACAAGAAAGTGATTGAATCAAATGGAGAACAACTCGATTAACCAAACGATCTAAGTTTAGGAGATCAAATCTATTTTTAGTAATTTCGTATTGATGAAGTTAAAAATTGAGGGAGTGGATTGTAATGGAGAAACAAACGAGAAAATTTCCTAAAGGATTTTTATGGGGTGGTGCTACCGCTGCGAACCAGATGGAAGGTGGATTTAATGAAGGCAATAAAGGATTAAGTATTGCAGATGCTCTTCCAGGAGGAAAGGGACGAAAAAAGATATTACAAGGGCCTGGATTTAATTTTGAAATTGATAAAACAAAATATACTTATCCAAACCATGAAGGAATTGATTTCTATCATCGTTATAAAGAAGATATTGCATTGTTTGCGGAAATGGGTTTTAAAGCTTTTCGAATGTCCATTGCTTGGACAAGAATTTTCCCAAATGGTGATGAACTGGAGCCAAATGAGGAAGGGTTGGTTTTCTATGATCGCGTGTTTGATGAATTGGAGAAACACGGGATTGAACCAGTTGTTACGATTTCTCATTATGAAATGCCGCTAAATCTTGTGAAGAAATATGGTGGCTGGAGAAGTCGTGAAGTGGTTACGTTCTTTGAAAGATATGTGAACGCTATTTTCAATCGTTATAAAAATAAAGTGAAATATTGGATGACATTTAATGAAATTAACGGTGGTTTAGTTGCGCCGATTATGAGTCTTGGATTTTTAGCAAAAAAAGAGGAGGATAAATATCAGCCGACTTTTCAAGCACTCCACCATCAATTTGTTGCCAGCAGCATTGCTGTAAAAGCTTGTCATGAGATTATTCCAGATTCAAAAATAGGCTGTATGATTTTGTTTGCACCAGTATATTCATATGACTGTAATCCGAAAAATGAACTGTATGCATTTCAGGAAGAGCGTCTGTTCAATTATTTCTGTACGGATGTTCAAGTGAGAGGAGAATATCCAGCATTCATCAAGTCTTATTTTGAAAAGCATGGTATTGAGCTGGACATGCAAGAAGGTGATTTAGAATTAATTAAGCAACATACAGTAGACTATATTGGTTTCAGTTACTACATGTCTCGTACGGAGAAAAAAGAAAAAACGGAACAAGAAAAAGCGCAAGGAAATATTCTGTCGGGTATGAAAAATCCATTCCTGAAAGCAAGTGACTGGGGATGGGAAATTGATCCAACCGGTTTAAGAATTTCATTAAATAAATTGTATGATAGATATGAAGTGCCGCTTTTTGTAGTTGAAAATGGGCTCGGGGCTTATGATCAGGTCGAAGAAGATGGCACGATCAATGATGAATATCGCATTGATTACTTGCGAGAGCATATTGCAGCAATGCGTGATGCAATACATGAAGATGGTGTTGAAATGATAGGCTATACGAGCTGGGGCTGCATCGATTTAGTAAGTGCTTCAACAGGAGAAATGTCGAAGCGCTACGGCTACATTTACGTCGACAAGCATGATGATGGCACTGGAACGTTGGAACGGAAGAAGAAAAAATCTTTCTTCTGGTATAAAGATGTGATCGCATCGAATGGAGAGAAGATGTAACGTTATTTCTTACGAAAGGACCTGCCTAAAAAGTCCACTTTTTAGGCAGGTCCTTTACTTTTCGGCATGATTCAGCTCAGCGGATTGACTACTTTTGCGTCGAATATCGTCGAGGAATCTTTAAATTGTGTCGAAGCGCCGATATATTGTGAAAAGCGCTGATATATTCTAAAAAGTGGTCGATATATCGTGAAAAGCGCCGATATATTGCAAAGAACGGTGAGTATGCCGTTTCTTTTTTTTATCTAATAGTATGAATTTTACAATGTACACAAAAAATGTCATAGAGTATAATTAATATAAATCTTTCAAATGGGGTGAAGTGGATGGCTTTCCGTATTGTTCGAAGTAATTAGTTTTCGGGTTGGGTAAAACGCGTACCAGCCATCAAGGGAGAAGTTTGCCCTTTTTCGGAAATATAAACTTTGAATCTGTTTCGGGAGTCACTTCATGAACAAGTCTTATAACCTTAGACTTTATACTCTTTTGGAAGGTGGATATACAAAATGAATGAATTAGATTACAAAAACTTTTATGATACAGTCGGAAGATCAAATGGCTGGGATTTTAGTAAACTCAAATGCGTAACTGAAGGTGCCACGTGGGAGTTTTATGAAGAAGTAATTGGGAGATGCAAACCCTCAGATGTTTTGCTGGATGTTGGTACAGGTGGGGGAGAAAATATACTAAAAATTGCATCGGCTGCTTTATTCATGATTGGGATTGATAATTCAAGTGGAATGATAGAAAAAGCACAGTCTAACTTAGAAAAAGCACGTGTTTCAAACGTTAGATTTTGCAAAATGGAATCCGAAGATTTGCTGTTTCCGCATTCCTTTTTTGACATTGTGTCTAGTTGTCACGCCCCTTTTGTAGCGGCAGAAGTAGCAAGAGTGATCAAAAAGAACGGCATCTTCTTCACGCAGCAAGTTAGTGAACATGATAAATTGAACGTAAAAGAAGCGTTTGGAAGAGGGCAATGCTTAGGAGAAAAAGACGGCACATTAAAAGAAAAATATGTCCGTGAGCTAGTACATGCGGGTTTTGCTGATGTGCAAATCTTAGAGTATGATGCGATTGATTATTACCAAACACCTGAAGACCTCATTTTCCTATTAAAACACACACCGATCATACCAAGATTTGGTGAAACGAAAGAGGACTTTGACATTTTGCAAAAATTTATCGCATCAAACAAAACTGAAAAAGGGATCCGTACAAATTCAAAACGTTTTATGATCATAGCTAATAAATCTTAATCCTTGTTACATGAACAGGGGTGTTTATAATACATTACAAAAGCCGATTTCCATTGTTTATAGGAGAACGGCTTTTTTTGCATGCAGTTCAAAAGCCTAACTTGATAGCACTGTGGAAGTTCTCCATTTATTCCTATAACGTAAAACCTCAGTTATTAGTATTCTAATTTCTTCTTCTGAAAACCTTTTAAAGCTTGCCCAGCATCTAAAACTACATAATCCGTTGCCGAAGCGTTTGGCGGAGATGGAAACAGGATCCATCAAATGAAATGTTTTGAGAAGGAACAAAAAAGAAAAATATACAATCATTGGAATTTTTTATATGATATAATTTTCATAGTTTACTAATTTATTGATAAATTCGAAATATTTCGAACGAATTCTGAAAGGCTCGACAGAAAAAGAGAGAGAGGATTCAAGTGATGGGACAATTTCAAAGTAATTTTCAAACGGCAGGACAAATCGCAACGCAAATGGGAACAGCTGCCAATACGATTCAAAATGCCACAAGTAGATCCATAACCAAATCGTCACGTACAACGTTATCCGTCAACGCCAAAGCACAAGAAGCGAATCAACAAGCTTTGGAATTAACGAAACAATTTTATAGCGCCTTTCAACAAGCCGTTAGCAACATTCATTCTGTAGCTAACGAGTTCGAGCGTATGGATAACGCACTTCAAAACAATTTTTCACAATTATCCTTTCATAAAAGCCCCTTTAACTGATACCTATGTGAACTAAAAAAGTAGGAGGGAAAAGATGAGTCAAGATATAGAGAAACAAATGAAGCAACTGAACGAAAAATTAAGAAGTCTATCTGAAGAACAATATCAAAATCAATGCGCGATTCAAAAGCAAGAACAAGCGGAAGTAGACTTTTATCAATGGAAAGGGCAAAGCTATCGCTTGTTTGACCGTATATTAGAAACTTGGCATAATGATAGAGAACTAGGACAATTCTTCCATAATTTGCGTCAAGATGCAGGGCAAATTGAGCGAAAGGTTACCTACGAATTGGAAGACCAAAAAGAAACGTTGCTAAAGGAAAAGCAAAACTTAAGTAACCTAGAAAATGATCTTCACCATCAGCGCCAAAAGTTAGCACTGGAGGTGAGATCATGAGCCTAGACATGTATCTAGGAGAAGTGCAATCTCAAACACAAAGTATGAATGCTATGTGCACTGCAACGATTCAAGGTATGGAACAAGCCATCAATTCGATTGACGCTTTTGTATTCGATGCTGTTTTGCAAGGGCAAACTTACGACAGTGCAAAAGCATTCTTCGCTCAAACATTCCGTCCTTTAGCGCAAGGGATTATTTACTTGTGTGAAGAATTGATCTATCAAAATGATGCCTTTCCAAACGATTTTCAATCCAAAGTAGCTTCAACAGATGTAATCGAACAAGAAATAGAAGAACAAATTCGGGGGATTGACCAAACGAAAGCAGGTATGGAGGTAATTAGTAATACCCTTCCCGGCATGCAAGCTATGATGGGTATTTTTGATTTAATGAAACAAAAGCTGCAAGAAAAGCTAAACCATCTGCGTGAATTCAATTCTACTTCTAGTAGTAATTATGATACAGCACTCCAACTAGCTGCGAGCATTGCGCAAGGTCTTGCGGAAGTTCAAAGCGGAAAAGGTTTTAGCCCCGCATCAGGCACATTTAGTACGCAAGGGTTGCATATGGAGTGGACGGGGCCTATTCAAAAAATTGCAGAAGAGAAAGCTCGTGAAGCTGAAATTGAAAAAGAAATTGAAGAAGAAATGGCCTTAGAAGAACAAGAAGCCAATAAACCATGGTATCAAAAAACAGGTACCGCTGCTTTGGAATTTCTACAAGGTATTCCCGGATTTTCTCAAGGTTTTGACATTGCAATTGTCGAAAACGTTTTTGGATTAACACCACCTGTAAGTGATGAATTAGAAAACAGTACAAGCTATCAAGCTGGAAAGCTTACGGGACATGTTTTATCTGGGGCGTGGTCTATTGTAGAAATGTTTGCTGGTCTTACCCTCATAGGAGGCTCTAATTTTTTAACCCTAGCAGCGGGATTAGTGACTGCTGGGGGAGCAATACCAATTGCTGTCCCGGTTAATGGCGTTCTTACAGTAGCTGGAGCTACTGCTGCTGGCCATGGTGGATTTGTCTGGTATAATACAATTCAAAATGGTAAGGATACTCTTCAAAAATTCCAGTCTTCTGGTGGAGGAAAAGGAAGTAGTGGGGCTAACAAAGTTTCTAGAACAGCAGAAGAATTGGAAGGCTTAGCTAGAGATCCATCTCATGGAGGAAAAATAACTGAAGGTGCTAAAATTGAACGAGAAGTAGGATTAGCATTGGAAGAAAGAGGGGATTTGGGGCATATTGTCAGGGATTCCAATCCAAAAGGTGGAGCAGAGTTTATTGATAAAACTACTGGGAAAAAGTACGATGTAAAAAGCTTTAAATCTTATCCAAATGGTCAAACTTCTCCGAAAAAAGGCGCTTTTACTGTTGACAAAGCACTTAAAAATATAAAAAAGGAATTTGATAGAGGATATGATGTAATTATTAATACAACTGATTTAACGAATGAACATAAGGTAGAATTAATTAAAGCTTTGAAAGAAAAAGGGTGGATTAATAAAGTTATATTCTATCCGTAAAAAAGAGGTGAAAATTAAAATGAATATAGACTTAACTAAGAAATTAGAAAAACATAATTTGTTTGTTAAAAGCGCTGGAGATCATGGAGAAAAGTTAGTACTAGATGAATTTGATTTAAGAGAATTAAATTTTTATAATATAGATTTATCAGAAAGTATGTTAATTGATTGTAATTTAGAAGATATAAAGGTTGATAATGTAGATTTTTATGGTGCTGAACTGTATTCTTCAAGTTTTCAAAACTCAATTATTACGCAAAGTGGTTTTGTTAAAGCGAAAGCAGATTATACGTCATTTAGAAATACTAAAATATATGAAACTAACTTTTCTAAAGCAGACTTAATGGAAGTCGATTTTTCTTCAACAATTATTCAAGATAGTGGATTTGTTTTTAGCAACTTATATAAAGCAGATTTTAGTAATTCAGAGTTAACAAATGTGGATTTTGAATCAGTTTTCTTAGAGGAGACACTATTTAATCATACTAAATTAAGTAGTTTATTAAATTTGGAAAAAGCATTAATAAGATCCATTAATATAGGAACAGCTGATAATCCTGTAATTTTAGCAGAAAAAACAGCAGAAAAATGGTTGAAGGAAAATAGTAATTTGTAATTTACAATGATATGTTAGATATAATATGAAAAAATGAAACTTTAAAGAGCTAGACCAAGAAAAAGTGCTTGAGGATAATCAAAGTGCTAGTTCTATCATGTTAATGGGACATAGAGATTACGGTGGTTGAGATTGTTAAGATAGAATTAAACTAAGGAAAATCCGGCTCCCAAGAGCCGGATTTCTTCATTATCTAAACTACCTCACATATTCCTCATTAAAATACATCCAGATACCTTCTTTTAACCCACCACCATTTACAAAAATCCAATTTTCATAATCATAATGTACATCATATGCTCCAGGATTTTTAATCTGCTCAACAACAGCATCACCAATTGCTCTTCCAGCTAATGCAGTTCTTACATTAGCCGGAGCAGGTGTTGCTACACATGGTGGATTTGTCTGGTATAATACCGTTCAAAATAGTATTGATACTCTTCAAAGGTTCCAGTCTTCTGGTGGAGGTAAGGGTACGGTTAATCGTATACCTTCTTATGGAAAAGATTCTGTACCTAAAGGTCCATACCGTGAAGTACATGGTTACCCATTAAAAGTGAAAGCTGGAGCTCAAGAAAAATATATTCCTAATACACCTAACTACAAACAAGAGGTTGCAAATGGAAAAAACAAGAGTATTTTGTATGGTGATAATAAAACAGCACAAGAATTGCTTGATAAGTTTGCCAGGAAAGGTACAGTATTAAAAAACGGTAGAGAAAGAGTAGACTTTGGTCAAGTAATAGGGAAATACTATGATATGCAAACTGGGAAATATATAGAGACTACTAGAGGCATGATACATTATGGAAAAGATGGTGCGCACATAGTTCCTTCAAAACCATTAGAACCATAAGAAAAGGATGATACAAATGGAATATAATTCTTTAATAAAAACACTAGATGAGTATGGAGGTAGTAAACTGATAATAGAATGGCAAAGTGGATTAAAGATTATCGGTAAACCAGACACACTCTTTGAAACAGACAATGGGTTGGATGACGATGATGTGAATTATACAGAATATGATGCAGTTGCATTTCAAGTAAATCGTATTTTATCCCATCCTGCTACTAACGAAGGTAGTGTATATGATTGGTTAAGACAAGAGAGAAGTTCATTGGTTGAAATTTCTCTCTATGATGATCCACCAAGTGCAGTATTTTTAACCGAAGGAAAGAAAGTATGGGAAAGGGAAATACATAAATAATAATCGCTATTTAAACTTTGACCTTGATTGGCTTTTAGCCTTTCAAGGTTTTTTATAGTTATAAAAAGTTTTATAGTTAAATGATAAGGGTAAGAGTACTTTAGAAAAGCATGCTGAAAAACATGATTATGATTCATCAGAGGAATATCTACAGGATACAGAGAATTTTTTGGGAAAATATTCAAAATCAACAACTCAAATTTTTGTTTCTAATGAAGGGACATATTTTAGATATGACAATGCCATAAATGGGTTTGGAATTATTAACCAATATGGAGGGCATCAACATATTTCAAACCGGCAGATGGAATTGATTACTGGTTAAAACAAATTAAATTATATGCTCCAAAGTAAAGAGAGGTGGTTAAAATGACAGCAAAAAAATGTCTATGTTGTGGGTACTTTACGATTGAGGATGACTATGATATTTGTGAAGTTTGTTATTGGGAATATGATACAGTGGCACATAATATGCCAAATGTTGTAATTGGTCCAAATGGTGTTTCTTTAAACCAAGCACAAAAAAATTATAAAGGCTTTGGTGCTTCAGAAAAGAAGTTTATTGATGAGGTTAGAGCTCCTGAAGCAGAAGAATTCCCAGAAAATAATCTTGAAAACAAATTATTAAGAAGTATTAGCGAAGTGGAGGAGAGCATAATGGGGATACCAAATGAAAGTAAAATAATTGCTAAATCAGCTTTAAAAGCGTTTGGAGGTAATCCTGCTGTTTCTAAATATTGGGATGATAATGATATAAGTAATATAGATATTTTATCAACAGGGGATAGACCTTGTGAGGGTATTACATCGTATTCTACTATTGGCTTGTATATGCATTCAATAGGACGATCTATAGATGAAAAGTCTTTGCGAGTAGAAATTGTTGGTGCGAGTGCAACAGCTTATAAAGATTATGCAAATGTACTAGCAACATGTGCTTTTTGTGTAATCAACTCAAAAATGCCAATCTATCCAGGTCAAATATTTTTGGATGTGTTGAAGTTTTATTATCCTAACAGTGAAATGAAACATATGCTTTTTGTGCCACCATTTCTGTGGGAAGATCAGTTACAAACAATCGATTTTCTAGAGAAAAAAGTCGCGTGGTTGCTTTCAGTTCCAATATCAGAAAAAGAATATTTATTTGCTCAACAAAATGGTTCAGATAAGCTTGAAGACTTATTTGTGCAAAATGAGATAGACATTTTCAATATTGAACGAGGGTCTGTACTATTATAGATTAAGGAGTAGAGGCATAATGGAGTACAAATTGATTACCGATAAAAATGAATTAGATATTTTAATGAAGGATTATTTTTTTGAGATATCAGATGTTAGAAATAAATTGCAAGAAGCATTACATTATTTTAGTAAAAAAGAAGGTTTCGGAAGTGGTGGAAAATCAATTTTATTTGCAAATGATTTAGGTGAATCTGATGAGGCATTTTTTGAATTGCAAAATAACAAGGTATTGTTTTCTGTTAACCAAGCTACTTCGAGTGCTAATGAGGATAGTGAGGTATATTTAAGTTTTCAAGAGTTCTATGAATATTTGAAAGGCCAAGTAGAAAAAGTAAGCGCAGAGAAACCTGAAGAGAAAGAAGAATTAGAAAGGTTATTATTTCAAGTAAAACAAGGGTTATCAATAGAATGAACAAAAAATACGAATGGTTATCTAATTAATTGTAAAATAGGTAAAAAAATTAATAAAGCGTTGAAATCAAAAGATCCTGCATTAAAGATTGAAGGTGAAGTAGCAGATGCTATAAAAGAACGTGTAATAGCATTCAGAAAAAATATAGATACACCAAATGGTAGAATAGATGAAATTGATGTAGAAACAGATAAATATATTATTGATGCATTTAATGGTAAGAAATCTAAAGAATCATCTACATTTGCTAAGTATTTTGATGAAAGAGCACGATATATTAATCCGGAAGGGAGAGGTGTAATACTTTACGCACCAAATATATCACCTACAAAGATTCCAGGAATAGAGTTAACTGGAGTTAAAGTTATACAAAATCTTGAAGAACTTAAAAAGTTAATAGGAGGGAAATAAGTGAGCAGAAATTATCAAGTATTTTCAGAAGAGTTTATAGAAGACAAGGATTTAACAGACATAATCAAGGATTTGAATGGGTACAAAAATGATATTGGTGATTTTACAATTCAGAATAAAGATGCTTCAGTTTGGATAAGTTATTCAGGAAAAGGATTAGATAAAGATTATTATCAAGAGGAAATTGAAGAGGTATTATTAAATCATGATATAAAAATTAAGCGTGTTATAACTATAGAATTAAGTAGTGATGATAACTGTGAATTAATAGTAAATGAATTTTATATGAGACTGAGGAAAAAATATACTAAACTAATATTGATGAATCAAGATGGGGAATATTTTACTTCAGCATAAATATTCTATATTAACTAATAGAAAATTCATAGTTTATCCTGACTTAAAAGGGGAATAAACTTATAAAGTAAATTCAACAGAAAAAATTATACGTTTCACTATATAATTTTAATAATATAGCTAAAAGAAAAAGTGAAAATATTAAAGAAGCTGCTCCAATACAAAGGAGCGGAATTTATTAATACAACAACTGGTTTGAAATGGGATGTAAAAAGTTTTGAATCGTATCCTCATGGTTATACTTCACCTAAAAAAGGTGCTTTTACAGTTCAAAGAACTATGGATAAAATATACAAAGAATTTGACAAAGGTAATCATGTCATTATTGATATAAGAAAATTGGTACCTGAACATATTGGACAACTAAAAAAAGCAATTGATGAAGCAGGAATAGCAGATAAAATAATATGGTATCCATAAGGAGGAAGTAAATGGGGAGTAATGTTGCTAGTAAGTTTGAATTACACAAGAGATGGGTTGAGACAATTGGCGAAGAAGGAGATCAATTAAATTTAGATGAAGTAGATTTTAGAAATATAGATTGTTCTAAAAGTTTGTTAGAACAGTCATATTTGACAGGGTGTATCTTTGATGGTCTTAATTTAAAGAATGTTGATTTTCATGGATCAGTTTTATGTTCATCAACTTATAAAAAAACTAATTTAGATTCTTGTGATTTTTATAAATCAGATTTGGGATATACTAATTTTTCTTATGCAATTTTAAAAAATGTTAATTTCAGCAAATCTGATTTTTGGGAAGCACTATTTAACAATGCTAATTTAACAGAATGTAACCTGTCAGATACTAACTTCTCATCAACTGATTTTAGCAATGTAAGATTAAGTAATGTGGATATAAGTTTATCAAGATTTGAAAATACTTTATTTAGTGGAGCAACATTAGAAAATATCAAAGGAATTGAAGAGGCATTTTTTCATAGTATTAATATTGGTACATTGGAGCAACCCATCCTATTGGAACGAGAACAAGCAAAGAAATGGGTAATAGAAAATTGTTTGTAGTGATAGTAAAAAAAGTCAATTTAGCTACAAAATAATATAAATACACCGTAATGTAATTTAGACTTTAAAGGAACATGTAAAAGTATTAGAGAGCCATCCCCTTTGTATTGGAGCAGTTCTCTTCATTATCTAAGCCAACTTACATATGATTCATTAAAATACATCTAACCGCCTTCTTTTAACCCACCACCATTTACAAAAATCCAATTTTCATAACGATAGTGTACATCATATGCTCCAGCATTATTAATCTGTTCAACAATGACATCACCTGTGCTAGCATCTTCTCTAAGATTGATTCCTGTGCCAGATAATCAAACAACGTCTGCTGTTTTACCGTCTTTATTAATTTTATAAACATCAGCACGTAAACGGCGTAATTCATCGATAAAAGCTTGTGTACCAGCTTACATGTTGTCCATTGTTTTCACTTCAACGGCACCCGAGAATAATGCGTCAGCTTTACAAGAACAAGAAGCCAATAGACGATGGTATCAAAAAATAGCTATCGGTGCTTGGGGGGTTATGCAAGGTTTTATCGGGTTTTTTCAAGGTGCTGGTAATGCGATTTTCGAAAACGCTACTGGACTAAAATCATCTGATGATGATGAATTAGAAAGCAATCTAACCTATCAAACTGGAAAGCTTACGGGAAATGTCTTATCAGGAGCGTTGTCTATTGTAGAAATTTTAGGTGGTTATGCTCTTGTAACAGGATCTAATATTGGAACCGTATTGTTAGGAGGAATAACTGGTGGGGCAGCATTACCAATTGCTCTTCCAGCTAATGCAGTTCTTACATTAGCCGGAGCAGGTGTTGCTACACATGGTGGATTTGTTTGGAGTAAGACGGTTCAAAATGGTAAGGATACTCTTCAAAAAATCCAGTCTTCTTCGTCTGATGGTGGGTCTGTTAAGAAAGTTAAAGAGACTAATAAGCTTGATAAAGGAGGACATGGTACTAAGGGGACGGATGAACTTAAGCATCCTGTTTTAGATAATACTCGAGTGGGTAGTGCATTAAAAGATAATTTTTACCATAGCTTCAATGATATAATTGATAACTATGCAGTTGATGCTCAAAGATTTGATTTACCAAATAAAAAAGGGCATATGGATTCGTTGTATCAGATAGAAGGTTCAATGGTGAAGTATGACACGAAATATGTAAAGGTTAAGAATAACGCCCCTGAAGTGTTACAGACGAAAAAAACAATAAATGGCGTGTTTGAATGGGTGGTCGACCCTACGACTAACAAAGTAACACATAGAACATTTATACCTGACGGAAAAGTTACAGGAAAAATAAATCAGTGGGGGAGATAGAAGAATGTATACAGTTGAAATAATTAAGAAAAATGGATTTGATTGTAACTGGACTACTTTGTTTATTGGTAGACAGTTTAAGTTAATTTCTTCTTTAGAAGTAACAAATTATGCTGTTACATATCTAGAGAATAATCCTACTGTTAATTCTGAGGATATCCTTGAATTGGCGTGGGAACAAGCAGAAGATAAAGTAGATGATTTACTTAAAAGAATAATCTCTGACAGTTCTTCGGAAGTCATGAATAAAGAGTATCATAAGTGGCTATATAGCATTATGAAAGAGATATATAATAACTCTTCTGGTGATAATATGTTTAGGGATATTGAAAATATTTTTTCAATACTTAATACGCCCCAAAATATGTATGAATTTTTTAGAAAAGTATCGGATGCATTTTATTATCCTTCTGATTCAAAATATACAATAAAAGAACTTGTTGAGGAGTTTTTGGATACTGAGAAGCAACTAATACTAGATTAATTATTAATAAGAGAACGATGGACTAATACGCCATCGTTTTCTTTTAAGCGAGGCTACCGAGTGCGGATAAATAGCTTTTTATAAAGAGAAGTAGTGAAATTACTGCACATGATAAACATTATATAGCGGTTAATAGATAGGGAATAGGTTTAAGTGAAGCAGATTTAATTAAGTGAAGTGACCCCATAAAGTTAGACAGGTTATTTTATTAGGTAACTTCTTGGGCATGGGCTTGTATTGTACCGGGTTCATGCTTTTTCGTTTAGCTTTAACTCGTTTGTTGTTGTAAAACATGCTCGATATAATACGCAGAATGGAGGAAAATAATGCTTAAGTTAGTAGATCTTATTGATATACAAAAATGTAATATAGAGATTGACTATTATGTGCCATTCTCTGTTGAAATTGGTGAGCAGAAAACTTACGTTGAAAATAAAGTGTACTGGCGAACAGGTAATATACAAAATTCATTACTTGAAATAGGTTTAGGGGAAAAAACAGGAACATTAAGGAGTATCACTCTAACTGCTGTAAACCAATCAAAATTGGAAGAGATGCCATTGCAAGAGATAAAAGTGATTGAAGGTAACCCGATTTTCGATATTTCAATGATAAATGGAAATATCTTTGATTATAAAGCTGAATTTAATGTGTACCTTGGGGAAAACGATATAACTATTTTATTAGGTTCAGTAGACAAAACTAAGACTATAGTTGAAATAAACAGAGTTGAGATGGGTTTTAATTCAGAGGAGGAACTTCAATTTATCAAAATTAAAGAACTGGTAAAAGAGGAATATTCCGAATTGAAAGCTAGTCTGAATCTATAACTTAAAACCCACAATGACAATAAAATTCGCTGTCGTTGCGGGTTTTCTTATTACTTTAAAAAAGACAGGGGTACAATATATAATTGCTTGTTTGAAGATGAGTATTGAAGATTACATCAAATAGAAAAATTGAACGACTCAAAGAATAAACAACTTTATAATGTTGACGAGGGAAAACTTATTAAATTTCAACCAGACGACGAAACAGGCTGGCATCCGTATGAAGTGAAAAATCCTGCAAAAGAAGTACTTACCGATGTATTAAGATAGATGTTTAAAAATGGTAAGATTACAAAGGTTGAATACAATAAATTTCCAAAGAACAAATGAGGTGTTTCATGGTGAAAGTTTTTGGTGAGAAAAACACATTTGCAATTCAATATGAGTTTCTCAATAATCCTTTTAATGAAAGAGGTTGGATTGGTGAAACATGGGGGAGCTTTCAATTTTTTGTTAATGGAAAGGATATTTGTCAATATAAACGTAAGGATACAATCGTAAACTATCAATGGAACGTAATGTATATAGTCGAGTGGTTTAGCGAAAACCTAAAGCATATATTGAGTACTGAACCATTCCCTCTTCCTGTTGAAGGAAGGCATTCTATTGAATTACTAGAAAATTGTTTGGAGTTTGATTCAGATAATGAGGATGAATTTGATGAGTGGTTCGACAAAAAACAAGATTGGGAATTTAAACATTCTTGGTTTTCAAGTAGAGCTGGTTCATTTTTTCCAGATGTATTTTTCAGAAGAGTTGGAGATGAAATAGAGATTGCTTGGAATAATGAGTCGACTTATATCTCAGAAGGTGTTTCATTTATTAATTCAATGGGATTTGAATATGTACCAAGTAGTATATTTGAAGTTTCCGTAAAAAATTTCATAGAAAATTTCTTGGATAATCTTATGCAGAATTCTAAGCATAAAATTAATGCTAAAGAAATTTGTGGAAAAATAAAGAAATCAGTAGAGTAACTATTTTCGTTGAAAAGCAAATCCAAATGGGATTTAAAGAATTTAAAAGAGCTACTCATAGTTAAAGATAGAGTCGTTACAAGAGTATTCGGAGGTTAATTTTATGGATTGTGAATTATTTCTGTTATCGGATTTAAGTCATAAGTCGTTGGGACAAGAAATAGAAAGTATCTCCAAAAAAATATTAAATGAAGATGTTACTATAAAAGAAAATACAGAGGAAATTCATATAGCTTACAAATACTTTTCGATGGATATAGAAATTGAAGACATTTCAGATATAGAATTTATAAGGAGTCACTATGAGCTAAATGTCAATAAGTCCATTCGAGTACTAATATTCGGTAACACATTTAATGAGGGCTTAAATGTTTTGTTTAAAGTGATTGGAAAATTAATGAATAGGTTTGAAATGAACTTGTTATTACTAGAGAATGGATCTGATCAACTTATTAGAAAAGAAAATGACATTTTAATTGTTAACACTGAATTGGATCAATATCAATCAAATTATCTTTCTAAAAAACTACTTGAATTACTTGATTATCCATATATTGAAAGGAAGTTATCAAAAAGATAGCGAAATATAAATGTTGCCACGGAATTATGTATCTGTGGCATTTTTTAAGTTAAATCTTTTCTCCGCTTTCTCTGAATGTAAAAACTTCAACTGCTAGTAGGTCTGTTAGCGGAGTTACGGGTGGTAGAGGGGCTACAATATCCATTGAAAAATTAATGAGAGACCAAATAAGACAGGTCATGGAAAAGCTATTGAATGAAAGGTAAATTAATCTTGATGATCTAAGATTAACGATTCCATTAGTCAGGAGCACCATATTGATAGCTTGATACTACATGAAATCCAAGAAACCATGGATGAGGTTGGAGAAAGCATAGCCAATCCATATCATGACCTTGAAAAATTCAAATAATGTTAAAGGGTTTATTAGTTAAAACAAGCATTCCTCCAACAAATTTGCAGCCGTACACTATTGAAGTAACTCCATAAAGTTGGACAGGTTATTTCGTTAGGCAGATTTTTGGGCATAAGATCGCGCGGTATGTATGGACAGTTTATCCTGTTCCAACACCGTAAAGGAGTTATTGTTATGTGTGAGTCCAAAGTAAAAGAGATATTGAAAAGGTACAGTTTTAGAGAATTGAGTAAAATAAACGATTTCTTAATCCTAGAAATTGACGATGACAATTTAGAAGAAACAATAAATTTTGTAAAAAGCAATGATAAGGAAAAACAGAAGAACTTTGACGATATCCTTTATTCTGGTGATAAATATATTGGATTTTTTTTAGAGGGAAATCAATATCTAATAGGAAGCACTGAAAATAAAGGAATTATTATTGATTTTATTGGTGAAGCAGATACTAGATTAATGTTACCAATAAAAGATTTTATTTTTATGATTTCTCACAAGAAACAAGTATTAAATGATATAGATGCAATAAGAGACTAAAATAATCAAAATGGTAATTTATATAAGGTGCTATCGAGTTTTTTCAAGGGGCTGGCGATGTAACTTTCGAAAACTATACTGAAATAAAACCAAATGTAAGTGATAAATTAGAAAGCAAGCGGTATTCCTGTTAATGAACAGCCAACTAAGGTTACACCAGCTGTAGATAAAAGAGGGAACCCTATACCTGGAAGAGACTATTATTTCAAAGATGGTAAGATTATAAGAGAGCATTCAGGCGGTCATACTTACCCAGATGATCCATCCAAAAATAGAGGGTCACATTTTAGTGATATACATGGAAATCATTATGACCATTAAAATTGAGGTGGGAAGATGAAGTGTTGGAATGAAGTAAAAGAAGATGCATTCTCATACTACAAATGGTTTAGTAAAGATGAAGCAATTAAAAGAGTTGGTAATTTACCAAATTTAAGTGTATACAGTGTTAATGGCTCCATGTTATTTAGCCCAGATGAAAAGAATCAATTCAAAGAAGTATGTGGCACTGAAATCAAGCAAGTATGTATGAAACATGATTTAACTTATGTCTACAAATTCTACTTGCTTGCAGTTATTGAAATCAAAGACACGAACTCTAAGATTGAAAAATACCGAAAAGTATGGAAGGCTCTTCAAACCAAATGGAAACTTGAGGTATTTCATAAGGGTCCAGAAGTTGAGATGGAAGTTGGAGGGAAAACTTTCTACTCAAGTATTGCAGAGTTTTGTCTTGAGAAACTTCCAGCTGCCATTGAAATAGTTTCTAGTAACCCTAAAAGATTTACAATCATTGCAAGTAAAAGTAGTGATATGCTTACGGAAGAAAACATTAGCGGAATCTTCGGAAAAGCATTTAATGAATATAATCAATGGAAAGATGAAATAGATTATTTTAATCTTTCCATTCATCTCTGCCCAAAAGGTGATATAGTTTTTAGATGGGGGGATTCATTAGAGGAAGCAGAAATAGCTGCTATATTTAAAAGAGATATGCTTATCCTTTTAAATAGCTAACTGCAAAACTTTGCTAGAAGTCACTGCATTTCAATTAATAATTATAATATTTTAATAGAGTTAAAGAAAATCCGACTTGCAAGAGCCGGATTTTTTCATTATCTAAGCCAACTTACATATTCCTTATCAAAATACATCCAACCACCAGTTTTCAATTCGTCACCATTTGCGAAAATCTAATTTTCATAGCGATAGAAATGAAGAATTAGAAAGTAAGCTAACCTATCAAGCTGGAGGGTTTGTGGGAAATGGTGTTACTGGATTATGGAAAATTAAATTTATAGAGTAAAAGGGAGTGTATTTGTTGATAAATGAAATTACTAATGAAAATACTAAACAGGATTTAATGCATACTTTTGAGAAAATTTTTATGAGCACCAATCCTTTTCAATATGTGTTTACTAAAAATATAAAGGAAGTAATAATTTTATTTCCAACTGATGGCTATTATTTAACTGAGAAGCAGTTTATTGCACTTCAAGAAACTATGGTTACTTTTAAAGAAAATGAATTTTACATTTCTGAGGTTGAGGGAACAGATATTTTTAAAAATGTTGAGAAGACAAATAGTTATCAAAGTAGACATTGGATAATAGATGACGTTACAAGTTTACATGATTATGATGAAGTCCAATTATTTTTAGAGAATGCTATATATTCAACTCAAGGAAAATGGGGACTTATTGTTTCACATGAAGAACATGCATTACTAGGAGGAACAAGTGAGTTTATTAGGCGGTTTAAGATGAATTATCCAGAATGGGAAGAGTGTACAAATAATCTTTTAAAACAATGGAAGGATAATGAAAGGTTATATGGGGCAAGTTCTATTTGGGTTGATAATTTAATTAAGTCTATTAAATCTATTAAATAAAAAGTATTGCATATCTCCATGAACACAAACAAAAAACAATGGGTATATATGAGTATCTAGGTACGTCTAATTAGAGGTACATGAAGAATAAATTTAGAAATTACTAAAGAATGATTACAGTTCAAAAACGTAGTCTTATTGAAAAGAGAGTGAAGGCTCGTTCGATTAGAAAATAGTTCTTGTAATCGGATAAAAAAGTATAATTTACATCCTTGTATAATATTGAATATAAATTTTTATCTAAAAACAGCTACCGCTGCTCTGGAATTTCTACAAGGTGTTGCCGAATTTGGTCAAGTAATAGGAAAATACTATGATATGCAAACTGGGAAATATCTAGAAACTACTAGAGGCATGATACATTATGGAAAAGATGGTGCGCACATAGTTCCTTCAAAACCATTAGAACCATAAGAAAAGGATGATACAAATGGAATATAATTCTTTAATAAAAACACTAGATGAGTATGGAGGTAGTAAACTGATAATAGAATGGCAAAGTGGATTAAAGATTATCGGTAAACCAGACACACTCTTTGAAACAGACAATGGGTTGGATGACGATGATGTGAATTATACAGAATATGATGCAGTTGCATTTCAAGTAAATCATATTATATCCCATCCTGCTACTAACGAAGGTAGTGTATATGATTGGTTAAGACAAGGGAGAAGTTCATTGATTGAAATTTCTCTCTATGATGATCCACCAGGTGCAGTATTTTTAATCGACGGAAAGAAAGTATGGGAAAGGGAAATACATAAATAATAGTCGCTATTTAAACTTTGACCTTGATTGGCCTTTAACCTTTCAAGGTTTTTTAAAGTTAAATGAAATGTAAATCGATATTTGAATCAAAAGACCACGAAGATAACAAACGTGCGAGATTAATTGCAATGCCTAAAAAACTTATTATTTGATTTATACTTTAAACACGATAGTGACAAAGCTCGTGAAGATGAAATTGAAAAAGAAATTGAAGAAGTAATAGCTATAGAAAATAATGAGATAATAACAGCATATCCTATTCATACGAGGAGGTGAAAAATGAAATATACATATGAATTTTATCGTGATGGGCTTGGGGGATTGAGAATACGTTTACCAAAAGAAATTTTTATTATCTCTCATTTTTTAGAAGATACTTTAGACGATGAGGTAGATGAATATGTACAGATTTTAGATAATGTAGTAGACAAAAAATTTCCACATTATGAAATAGAGGGGAATATAGCAGCTGTTTATATAGAATCTAATTATACAAGTGCAATTAACCTTTTTATGAGCCCTCCAAATAACCAGTGTAGAATTGAAACCTCTGAATTTAGAAAATTACTAGTATTATGGAGAGATAAGGTAGTAGAAGAAGGGAAAGATATAGAATTGTAAAAGAAGACCTCTAAGAGTTTTTAGGCTATGTTGTAACTCATTTGGACGAGAAATTACTTGCTATGTGGAATGTCTTATCAGATTCCTTTTGGTATAGAGCAATAATAAATGGAATTGAGATTGATGTTATCAAAATTGCTGCTGATGTAACTAGCGGTTACTCAACAGGAAGTGTGAGTGCACCTCGTTCATCGGGATTTTAAGATTTAAATGGAAAGGTGATAAAAATGTATAGAGAATTAGATGATCTTTTATCTGCGAATACAACTGAGGACGCATGGTACGATGATGGTTGTATAATTGCAAGCGAGATATTATTAGAGTTTAGCCAAAAAGATTGGGAGGAATTAGCAAGTAAGGCACTTACTAAACCGATAGAATGGCAGAAAAAACTGGCATACTGTATGGATAGTAACTGTAATGTGTATGAATTCGGAATATTACTATCATTGCTTAGCATTGAAGATGAAGAACTATTTGTGATATGTATAGATACCCTAAGAAGCTTTACGACTCTAGAAAACAAGCAAATGCTATTGAACGATCCATCCATACTGCATCGAATAAATGAAATACTTCCAAAGGCAAGCAAACCGGTAAAGAAAATACTCGAAGATTTCCTCGTGAAGATTGATTCTTAAAGAATCTAATTGTTTACAACCAATAAATTCAAACATTAAAATCCTTAGCAAATAATTGATAACCTTTTTAAAGTTTATTCCCACACGAATCATATATAGGAATAAGCTTTCCGCATTGAGCCAGTTTCATATGAGAGTGGTTGCGGTGACATTTACATAAAACTTACTATATCAAGCTTTAATGTTTTCACTCTATTTGTGAAAGCAGGGGCTTTTGGGGGAGCATGAGTGGACAATTTAGAGATTATATTAACTGATTTTAATAAGAGAAAAATTGATACGTTAATTTACGAAGAACTTAAATTGTCTATATTAAAAGTTAAATCATCACATTTTTATGATAATGCTTCTGGAAAAGATATGGACTTTTCTCAAGTGAAAAGCATAGAAGAGATTTTATCACCAAAAGGTACAGGAAATATATTTTTAGAAGAATTGCAGTTAGGTATTTCATTAAAAAACGTAGTAATAGTTCTCTCGTTTGATGAACAATATGGTGACATTGTATTTAACTTTCCCGAAAATGAAATATTAAAAGGTAAGAGATACGATAACAAGTTAAGGTTAAAAGGGCTAGTACATTATCTAGTTGATTTGAAAAAAAGTTATGATATTCCAAAAGTTATAGTTGGTTACGAGCCTGCAACTGATGAAGATACTGTGTTAATAGAAATTAATAACACGATAAATAATTATGAAAAAGAAATAGAAAAAATATTTTCTTAATTTATGAGTCTTAAGGATTTTTTAGGGATGGAGTGTCGAATAGAATCAGCTATTCGTGACATGTAGCGATAACCGTTGCTAGGTTGTGATATTATCTCAAATTAAAAAGTATGTCTTATTTCATATTTATTATTTTCAGCATATATTCAAAATAGCAACAGTTACCACCATTCCTATTCTTCAATACCCTATTTCCTCTTTCCCTTTCCTTTTAAAAAGGTACTAATGGCATGTATTAAATTACTAGGAAAGTAAATGGAGTTAAATATGTTGTTGGTTTTAAAAACGGGAAAGTAGGATGATTTTATAAAAAATAGGTGGTATCAAAATGTTTATATGTCATTCGTATATGAAAAGACCTGAAGTAATAATTAGAGATTTAAATAAAGATCTCGAAAATTATTTTATTCATATTTGCAAGACAGATGAAATGAATAGGATAAAAAAAGATATCGACTTAGATTACTTAGAAGGTGTGATTTACTTAAAATACTTCGATAACATTATAATGGATTTCAGATACTGGGATTTAGTTGACCAATTATGGGCGTATATACTCGATATGATTGAGGGATTTCTTGTTAATGATACAGCTGAAACTTATTTTCCAGACCAACCTATTTTGCTTAGTTTCAAGAGTATTTCAAAGAATTACATGCTCTTAAGTATAGATGGGAATGTAAAGAAGAGTTGGACTTTGCCGAAACAAGAGTTTTTAAATACTTTAATTGCTTCTGCAGAAGAGTTTTTTACAGAAATGACAAAAATTTTCTCTTCAGATGTGCAATATGGCTTAGAGCTTGAGAAAATGAAAAGACTAAAGACTAGCATTAATAAGAGTTAGTAGCCATGTGGAATTTTTGGGGTATTCTGGAGTAAATACAGGAGAAATAGCTTTAATAATTTACCAGGTAAGAAAACTCAATGGTTTGAAAGGGACTCAATTAAAGATCCATATTGCTAAAAAGGGTAACATCCATGGCTACTCGGTAAAATAATGGAGGCTATTTATGAAACAAAAAGTTTTAAATACCATTGGAGGACTTTACCATTGTGGTGATTTTGGGTATGTTTTGCATAATTATATCGATCCTAATGTTTGGACTAATAAATTCACTCATGAAATTAAGGATATTCACATTGATAATCTTACAGATTTTAATTACTCCAAATGTTTTACGCTATATATTCAATCTTCAATACACCCTAGATTACAAATAGGTACCCATAAGTTTAATTCATATATTAGAGAGAATGTGTATTTAAATGGGGTATTAGTTTATATCTCGGCAATCGCTCCATATGCTGCAATACAATATATTAAATATGAGTATGTTGAAGATGATGTTGAAATACAAGAACAATATGAGCCATTCGATGAAGCTACAAAACAAATTGGTAATGAGATTTTGAAGTATTTAGAGAGTGAAGGAATACAACTACTTGAAAAGAATGTACTAGAAATAGAAATACCTAATATTTCATTAGAACTTAGAGAGGAAAATGTAACAGTATTTCACTGCTTATTTGAAGACGGTTATTAAAAGATACTTATAAGATAGGAATAAGGCGCTTGATTGTTTTTTAGGCAAAAGGTGCTTTTTTGTTATATAGAATGCAATAGTTGAAAAGTTCTTCTATTTAATTCTAGAGAACAACATGAATGATAAATTCCTGACATCCATAACTTATGAAGGTAGTAGCATCATAGAGTTTTATTTTAATACTGGGCTAGGAAGAAAATCGTGAGAATTAGGCAAGATAGTATTGGAGAAAGCCGCTTTATCATAGTGTAAGGCCTGAATACAATACACGAACAGGACAGATAGATGGGATGGTGAATCATTATTATTTTGAGAAGAGAAATAAAAAATGGGGAGTATCAAAATGAGTAATCCATTTAAAGTTTTAAATCCACAGGCGCTAATTAGTGTTTTTGGAAAAATACCAAAATTTGAAGAGTCAGAGCTATTAGATGTGCGTCTTAAAAGAGACGGTCCTACGTTAGTTATTCAATTGATGACAAAAGAACATGTCGAAAATAAGCCAAAACGATGGAATAAGTGGGATGTAATTTATATAGAAATAGCTTTCTTTACTATTCGTAACTTAACAATAGAAGGTTTAGGTGCAGAGAATATCATTGATCATTTTGAAATACATACGACAGAAGAAGAGAGTTTATTAAAAATTAAGTGTAAGAATCAAATGATAGTTGAATGTTTATTTGAGTGGGCGAGAGTAGAAGGGGTAACTCCAGGTTTAATAGGATTATCATAACTTTGATGAGAAACAGATAATTCGGTTTATAGTGCACACCACTCTAAAGGTGGGGACTGGTAGACCTGCAGATAAACCTCGAACAGGTAAATTTGAAGGCACAGAAGAGCACATTGTCCATTTAATAAACAATATATGGAAGTGATCATATGTGGTACAGTGATTTAGAAGGAAATAGATTTATATCCACTTTATATAAAGAGGCTCCTTCATTGTTAGATGTACGTATTGTAGCAGTTAAAATTGAAGATGAAGGCAAAAAAGTTTCTATAAATTTTAATATGCCTAAATTCGCAGATAATCCTCCGGAAAAATGGGAACAGTTAAATTATAATACTGTATTTGTCCAACTAGACTTTTTTGATATACAGGAATTAACATTGAAATCTTCCAATGATAAATACAGAGGAGATATTCATATCGAATTAGACAAGGATGGGAAATTTAATATTAACATATCAGGTTCTGTAAGTATGAATCTTAAAGCTGACTACGGTATCATACAATCTGTCAGTGGCTATATTGATACAATTGAATAGTTATCCTTAATTGACTCGATGTTTTTCAAGTTTTTTAATAGATGAGCATAGCAATTTATATATATACAACTTAAAAACCCGACATAAAAACCTCTTTCTTTTTAGGGGAGGACGAGAGCATCTGGCCGTGCATAGAAGCGGTCAGGGCCCTTTCCTGCCACATGCAATGTTTTAAAACAAGGGGAGAAAGTGAATACAGGTCGTGTTGCAGTCTGTATAATAGCAACCTCGACCTATATGTCGAAAAATTAAAATGGATTTATATAGATTTGGAAATTGAATGAATACAGTTCTTTATCTTAAATGTAAAACACAAAATCCACATGATTCGAGAGTGAAATAAAAATGAGTAAATCGGTACTTGAAAAAATAGAATTAGTTAAAAATATTTTAGGTGATGATCCATTTAGTTTGGTTATTGGTGAAATTATAGAGGAAGAAAAACCAATAAATAAAGAATTAGAAGATAATATTCTAAAAGATTATTATTTTATTACAAGAAAATATAAAATATTGAATGGTGGTGTAATTACTATATACGGCCATCAAAGACTTGAAAGTATTCAATTTTATGTGGAAGACATACCAGGTGGTACTGAGAAATGGATTTGTATAGGAACAATAGAAAATTATCCATTATGTATTAATAAAATTAATGGGGATGTATCTTGTTTGTTTGGAGATTTAATTGACCAAAATTTTGTTATTGAATTATATGGTGATTTTAATAATTTCTTACAAAATTATTATTTAGGAAAAAAATATTGCGAATTAGGTAATACGTTTGTTCAATCTGGAGGTACTAGTAATACAGTAGGTAGCAAAGATGATGATTGGTACCAATTACTAGAAGATAATAATTTATTGTAATTAAGTTGATAAGTTATTAATAGATTTTAGATTAGAATTTAGAGAAATAAAATAGTGAGAGAGTGTGGTTACTAAAATGTCTGATGGCTTATATGATGAATTAAAGTTATTAAAACAAAATTTTATCAATAAAAATTTAGAAAAAGAATTTGTAATAGCTGTGCTAGGAAGGTTAGTTCTACAATTTGATTTTATAGATATACTTGAGAGATTTCTCAAAGAAGATGTTATTAGAAGAGACACAATTGGTATCGTATATTCTGATGAGTTTGAATCGTACGAGGAGGAGTATTTTGGAGAAAATAAAGTTTTATTCTACTATGGTGTAGACGAAGATTGGGAAGATATTGTAACCCATAAGGAACTATGTGAATATCTGCAAACTGCCTGTGAATTTTACATTGAAAGACACCCAGATCATACTGTGGAGGTTGAAAAGCTCTTAGTAAAAATAAAAGAAAAATATAATATAAAAGATTAATAATTTTTTTCTTGATTGGCTGTATGCCTTTCAAGTTTTTTTGTATTTTAAAGATCTTTAGGATTAAATTACCAAATATTTAATTAAAATAAGCAGGATGTGTAATGTCCGGATAAATAGAAGCCCATCCTATGAGTGGGGGGCATCGCTCCTGAAATACTTCTAAATTATATTGATTATGCTTCTTATTATTAAACTATCAAGTTGTTTAGTTTGATAAAAGGAGAATACATAGTATATATGACTAATATGTACTCTCCTTTAATTTTTATCATTTAGCTCTTGATAATACACGATATCAGTATTTTGTCAGTAGTACCCATATTTATGAAGCTAATATTTTGAGATATCCCTAAAAAATTTTATATCTCCATAGTTTGGGAATTCAGCTCATTTTTTTGTTTAGAGGACAACCTCTTCTGTTAGCTTGACGAGCATGCGGCAGGCCACCTATTATTGTACATGTGCTCGTACACTTCGTTTTCTCATAGTAATTTTCCATCGCGAAGTGTTAAAATTCGATCACATACATCAAGCATTTTTTCATCGTGTGTAATCATAATCGCTGCTTTTTTATTTTTCTTCACTTCTTGTTTCATTAATTCAACGACTTCTCTTGCACGTTTTGAATCAAGACTAGCAGTAGGTTCATCAGCTAAGATTAAATCTGGGTTATTCATGAACGCACGAGCAATAGCTACCCGTTGTTTTTCCCCGCCTGAAAGTTGATTTGGATAACGATTTATTCGGTGTGATAATCCAAATGTTTCTAGTAATTTCTCTGCAAATTTACCAGCTTCTTTTTTATCTTCTCCCTTTAACTTAGCGATATACAGAAGTTGTTCTTTCACCGTTAAGAACGGTACGAGATTCGCGAATTGGAATATAAACCCAATTTTTCTTAAGCGAATATCTGTCATCTCTTTTCCCGATAATTTTGCTATGTTTTGATCAGAAATATAAATATTTCCTTTCGAAGGAGAGAGCAGTGCACCTGCAATGGAAAGCAAAGTGCTTTTTCCTGAACCAGATGGACCAACAATGCCAATGAATTCTCCTTCCTTTACATCCAATGTAATTGGGTGTAAAGCTGTTACTTCTGTATCTCCTTCTCCATATACTTTACTTACTTGATCGAGCTTTAATAATGATGATGTATTTTCCCATTTCACTTCCGTTACCATCACATGCCGCCTCCAATTGCTTCTAATGCATCTACTTTCAATACATGATATAGAGAGAACAATGTACCTAATATACTAATTACAATAAAAATACCTGAAAATTGCGCGATTGTTGTTGCTGTTAATAAAAACGGCATAGTGGCTGGCAAAACAGTCCGGACTGCAAGGACTAAACTGATGCTGATTACAACGGAAATGCTAGTTAAAAATACAGATTGTATAACTAAAGCCTTTACTAAATATGAATTTTTTGTTCCGATTGCTTTTAATACACCTAGTTGGTGTGTTTTTTGTAATGTAATGACATAGAAAAAAACGCCAATTAATAATGCTGCAATGACAATTAAAAACGCAATAATCATCGTTAATGTCTGTTGTTGTTCTTTATGACCTGGAATACCTTTCAATACTTCTTTTTTATCTACAACTTTTGCATTCTTAATTTCTTTATCCGTATTTAAAGCGATTACGTTATAATCTTTTTGATGTGGCATTGCAATGCTATCCCATACAGCTTCATTCATGCGAACAACAGGTGTATGGCTAAATATTTGATTTTTTGTAAATCCGACAACTTTGAACACTTTATTAGAAATAGGTTCTACAAGTTCGTCTCCAAGATTTACTCCTTTTTCTTTAATAGATTCATCCGCAATGATTTCATTGTTTTCTAAAGGGGTATTTTTTCCTTCAATTACTTTTGGAGCAATAAATGAATCTGGTTTACTTGAAAAAATAGCAGCATCAACTTTTTTTGAACTTCCTTCTTTTTCAAATGTTGACACTTTCATATACATTGGAACTGCATCTTTTTCATCAACCTGTGCCAATATGTTTTTAACATCCTCTTTTTTAATTTGAGAACGCAACAATTTCCCCTCGGCATCATCGGATAATATAAATTTTTCTGCCTTCATTTCTATAATAGAAGAAGCACTGTCATGAGATAAACCATTTGCTAAACCTGATATGATAAGTACAAGAAATGATAATAATATCATAATTGTACCAACTAATCCGTATCGTAATTTCGATTGTTTTAATTCTTTAAGTGCTAAAAACATTAAGGTCGTTCCTCCTTGTTTCCTGTTATGTACTTATTATAAAGGGGACAGCCGAGATGCATGTAAAAACGGACTATAAACTGTATTTTATTATAAAGTGAAACTTTAATCAGTGGGGGTTTTCTTCATCCCCCACTGATTATTAGTTGAACCAATCGGGCTTTTACGGGCAGTTTATCTCCCACCTAACTTCTTTGCTTTCGCCGAATTTTGAGGTGGGAGTATTACTGCCCGTTAATGCGGGATAAATAAATAGGAACAGAAAAATAGACCATCATCCAGCCACAGAAATAACTTGTCCAATTATAATGCAACTTTTTTCCTCTCCGTTACAAATGTAGCACATCAATCCGTCTTGTATACATGCGTTTACTAATCCGTTCGCAAAAAAATGTTCCCAAATTGAAATGGTGTAATTTTAATTGCTTCTTTTCCAAACAATTGAAATGTGTTCTCTAATCCAGCTAACCATGAAAATAATAAAAGTAACAAAAAATAACCCGATTGCCGGGATTGGTAAACAAAATCCATTTCTTAAGTAAGGATTCCTTGCTTTCTTCTTCTCTTGCACTCACACTCTCTTTGAAGGCAAAGAACGTATATAGGAATAAAAGTAAAAGAAGAGCGCTAACGATTTGGAATGGAACAGCATATCAAATTCGACTTAACATCCCCCAATTGCTGTTCCAATAATAAAGTCCATCCCCATACATGCACCAATCATTCCCATATAACGATTACGGTTCGTTTCAGTCGTCATATCGATAACAGATGCTGTTGCGGCGGTGTATAATGCACCTACGAAGAAACCATTAATAATTCTTGATATGTACAGCCCCACTAATTTATCAATAAAGATGCCTGTTAAGATAAACCTAATAATCTAATATAGCGATAAAAAGCGTAGGACACCGACTTATTCGATCAGAAATTATTCTCCAAAACTGAGCTGTTAGGAAAGAGGGAACCGAGTAACAAGATAACCGTAATCCTAAATTACATGAATTTACATCTAAATTTACAATCACCTATGGGAGGAGAATAGGAAAAATTATGCTGAAACCTAAAAAGATAAAAAATTAAACAATCATTAGCGGGATTATACTATTTTTATCATATCCTCCTTTACTTTTATTATAAAAAGAGAAAATATGACTAAAAAGTCATATTTTTATACTAACGGTTTATTAAAATTTTACAAGCGATATAATAAAATTGAAACAAATTATGCATAATTTACAAGCGAAGTTAGGAGTGTTTACTCAAATTAAAGCCGTATAATCAACGATATTGTATGGGCTTTAAGATTACTGTAGATTTGAAATAAAATCTTATTATTTATAAAAAAGATGTATCGCGTTGAAAAACAGTGCAACTTTATTTCAAACCAACAATAAGCAGATGGAACTACATATAAAAAGTGTTCATGAAGTAAATGAATTACATATAGAGAACTTTATATCACTTTTTTCGTTTTGGGAGACAACCAATTTTTCAACTTAAAAAAAACGTATTTTTACAACAATAAATATGTATCAAAAGTGATAGTAAAGAGGCAAGAGTTTTTGGAAGATGTTACATGATAAAACTGTACAAGAAATGAATCCTGTAGAATAAGGAAAGGGGGATCTATAGTGAGATATGAGGTGTTAGTTAAGGAGATAGACTCATGTATTGAGGAAGAAATTGTAGTGAAAATTAAAGATATTGAATTAACCGGCTTTGCAAATATTTTTCCATATGAGATAAAAATCGGGGGAATCTACCCTGTGGAATTAAGTCTTTGGTTTCTAGATGATTTTGCAATTGATATACAAGATAGTCAAGAAAAGCAAATTACAAAGCTAGGTGAAGGTTTTAAATATGAGCTTAAAGGCTTACTTACTTCAGATGGGATGTTTGATATAGGAATACGAATTGAGGATGAGATTTTAGAGGATTATGAATACCTATATGGGAAATATATTAAGTTAATAGTTGATAGAATAAATATAGAATTTCTATAATGTGTAAAATTCAAATGCTATATTTAAAAGCAAAAAGGTAAATTATAATGATTACAGGTCGAAACTATTGAAAAGAACTTAGAATAAAGATAAACCGAATCAGGAATAAAGTGATCCCATAAAGTTAGAGCGGTTATTTCACGAGGAAACTTTTTGGGGATGGTCTCGGTATTGTACCAATCAATCATGGTTACCCGAATCTCGGATAAGAGATGATATAAAAATGCAGGGGATTTACCTGGAAATGTAAAAACACCTGATGGAGTACCGGTTTGGAGAGAATACAAGGTTGTTAGGGTTGACGAAATAAAAACTGTAACGATTTTCCCAGATACTGCACAACCATAACTTAATAGGCGGTGAGAAAGTGTTAATTGATTGTGTGAAAGAAGTAATTAGTGAAAGGATGTCAATAGATCCAGAAGATTGCTTTAGAATAGAGCATTGTTGGAATAAGCTCACAAACTTATTGAGTGAAGATACTCAAAAAACAATCGAAGTTCTTAAAGAATTAGATGAAGAGCAGGTTCTTTATGTAAGTGAAGTGTTTGAAGATATAGCTTATAATTTGCAAAGTCAAGACTACATTAATGAACTTGAAAAACTAGAAAAAAAATTTCCTAATCTAAATCTTGCATCTTTTGTAGAGACGGCTAAAGATTTCATGAATTAAAACAAGTATTCGTAAGGGAATTTTTGTGTGAACCTGATAATTATTACCTAGAGCACCAAAGTATTAATCGCTCGGAAGATGGTAAAAGGACTGAAATCTATTTACCGCCAGAATAGGTTGAAAAAAGGAGGATAATTATGGAACTTTCAAATGAAGCTTATGAAAAAATACAACTACTATGTTTGGAAGGAGATACTTTAGTAGAACAAGACTTGTTTGATCAGGCAATTGCTAGGTATCTAGATGCATTGTTCTTGGTTCCTGAACCTAAAACTGATTGGGATACAAGTACTTGGATTTATACTGCTTTAGGTGATACTTGCTATTTAAAAGTAGATTATACACAGGCGGTGGAGTATTTTTATGAAGCATTGAATTGCCCAGAAGGTATAACAAATCCGTTTATACTCTTGAGACTTGGCGAAAGTCTCACTGAGTTAGGTGAAAAGGATAAAGCAAAAGAATATTTACTAAGGGCTTATATGCTTGAAGGATATGGGATTTTTTATGATGAAGATGATAAATATTTAGATGTAATTAAAAACGAAATTTAGGAGTGATGAAGTTGGCTTATGTACCTGGGGAACAAGGAGCCTATATTGAAAAATTAATGGATCAATCTAATGATGAATGGGATAAAAACAATTTCGAGAAGAGCATTTTGCTTTTAGAAGAAGCATGGGAGGAGATTCCTGAAGATAAAAATATTTATGATGAGAGTTTTTTAATTGTATGGGGGATTTTAGAAATCTCAATTCAAATAGGTGATTATGATAGACTTAGGCACTGGGTAGATAGAATATTTACAGCTGACCCTGAAAGAGGAGATTTTGGAGAAAGGGAAATGTGGGCGGGGAGAGTGGCTTATGAACTTGGAGAATTTTCTAAAGCGAAAAAGTATATTGAAATTGCCGTTACGAAGTCAAGAGGTAAATGTTTTAGCTCAAAGGATGATGGGAAATATTTAAAATTTTATAAAGAGAATTGATTGTTGTTACGTCGATTTTCTATGGATTGGTTCCCATTTTTCCAATTTTGATAAAAGTATCATTTATGATACTGGTAACTCAACTAGTTGAAGTAGAAGAGGACTTATAAGTGGAAATATATATCATGGAAATTTAATTGTTGGAGATAGATTACATAACTAGAAATCACTAAAGAGGTTATGATTATGAGAAAATATGTTAAGTTAGAGGTTCCTGAAGTAAATATTCATCCCTTGAGAATAACAGAAGGATGGAAAGTGAACTATAACAATTTTTTTGAAATAGATCCACGAAATTTGGAACCTGATGACGATTGCTGGTTTATGTTTACTGAGAGTTTGTTGCAGCTTTATCATGAGAAATCATCGATCACATTGGATCTCGGGTGGAATCTTGATATTTCTCCTGATGGTAATTACCTAGTTTTGATTATAAAAAACATGGACTGGGAAAACCCTATTCACGAATTTACATCTGATAACTATAAAAAAGTTATTGAATATATTGAATTTTATTTGAAACAAATTACATCTACATGGTGAAAATATAATTGTTATTGGCTGCAGTGATAAAGATATAAAACGGCTATCTTACTATTTAATTTATATTTGGATACGAGAATGACAAAGCCTGTGGTACTAGATGAAGGAAGACATAGGTACATAAGGCAAGTTAACAAAAAATAAATAAAGGATTTATGTATGGGATAACAAGAACGATGGTTCCATGAAATTCATAATTCATGACGCTTGTACCATCATGGATCTTTGTTTTAATACTAAGATAGTATAACAGGTACGAGAATTAGGCGAGATGAAATTTCATTATTCAAGTTTTATCATTATCTTATAAATATTTGGCAGTTTTTGAGAAAGAAGGTCTTGATGTGTGGAAAAATATGATTTTAGAAATCGAAAAAATAGAGAAAAGCTTCAATGGTAAACTGAATACACCTGCAACAGATACTGAAGTTCAGAGATTGAGAGAACGTGTGAAAGAGAATTTTAATGTTGATTTACCGAGTGAATACGAAGAGTTTCTTAAAACTGTAAATGGTTTAGATTTTGATGGACTGGTACTTTACGGAGTTGATCCTTCTTTACTAGAAACAGAAAGAGAGGAACAAATTTGCGGACTTATAGAAACAAATGAGATTTGGTATGAAAATGAATTTCAAAAAGAGTATCTTTTCCTTGGAGATTCAAATATAGCATGGTTTTGTAAAAACTTATCTGATGGTACGTATCTAGAACTTGACAAACCATCTGGTACAGTGATGGAAACATATGATGATTGTAATACAATGCTTGAAGAAGCATTAAAAGTAACTCTTCTTTAAATGAAGGGATAGAAGCGCTGATGTCTCTTCCTTCTTGTTGCGAATACATACTGATACCGTCCAGCAACAACCATTGCGTATGCCCTACGATATTCAGATAACACTTCTTATCGCCTTAGTAAACCAACATGGCTAGCCTCTCTTCGGTACCAGCTATCGTCCGTTGTCTGTCGATCAACATAGAACACTGCTTATGCACGATAGATTTCGAAGGTAAATACATCATTTCCGTGTTTAATTTTCACATGATACAACTATAAAATCGGGTAGTCCCTGAAAAATGCCTGATATATCATTTATCAGCGCTTTTTTCAATATATCGGCGATTCGACACAATATAAAGACCGTTCGACCACGTTCGACATGCGAGTAGCCCAGCCACCGACACTCCATGATAAAGGATAAAAATAAAGGAGATAAACCATGGCAATTCATATCACAATGAATAAAGAATTTGAAGATGAAGAAATAGTTGTTTATCAGTTCTATCCGTCAGAATATCCAGATAAAGTTGGGAAAATGTACTTTCATAAAAAAGAGCAGATGTTTCATGAAATAGATCCTGTTCCAGTAAAATCAGATGCAACAAGCGAACATTACTTTTATTGTGCATGTTCCAGAATAGTAATATGCCTTAGAAAGGGTGGGGAATTTTTAGAAGAAATGACATACGGAGTATAGTCAAATAAACGAGTGTATAAAAAGCCGGAAAAATTCAATTTAATAAACTAGAAAAAAAGTCCATAGAATTAGAACCAGCTAAAGGTGAAGGTGCAAATTACTATTTTCTTAAAGCCGTTGGTGCTGTGCAAAAATATGTTAGAAACGCATCAAACTTAGATGAATTTCCTGAATTTCTATTTTCACAGTCATAAAATTTTTAATTAAGGAGTGTTTGGAACAATGGGAAGATATCCACTGATTGCAATAATCAAAGAGAATGAGAATAAAGCAAATGTAATTTACAGTTTTGGTCCAGATATTCATTCTTGTGAGAGATATCCACAACTTTATAGGAGATGGAGTTTTAAAGTTTTAAAGAATGAAACTAACCCCGATGAAGCATTTGTTTTACTCAATGATATGCCTAAGGAACATGTTTCCTTATTATATAAATGTATTCATAAAGTATATGTTCACGTAAAAGAAAATGGTGGCATGGAAAATATGAATAATATAGAATTTCCAGAATACCTTGAGTTTATCGTGTAAACTTTATAAACATAAGCTACTAAAAGAACTGGCGATAAGTACAAGTAGTGAATATTTAGTAGAAATATTAAATGATCGTGGTATCGCAGATGTATGAAATAGTAATAGAGAGAATATCGGTAAGTAAGTATGAGGAAATAAGAAAATCGACTCCTGATATTAAAGCTATAGCTAAAAATACTGGAATACATGAAAGACATATAAGGAGGCCTTTATATATGGCGGTATGTTTAGTAATGACGAAAGAATTTGAAGATGGAGAAATAGTTGTTTATCAATATTATCCCTCTGAATCACCCGATAAAGTCGGAAAAATGTATTTTAATAAAAAGGAAAGAATGTTTTATGATTTAGAACAAGCTCCAGTGAACTCAGAAACAATGAGACAACATTATTTTGATTGTGCATGTACTAGAATTGTCCGATGTCTGAAAAGGAATGAAGGCTTTCCTGATCGCATGGCATATGAAGCATAATAAAGTGAACAAATATAAAGGTTGGGTTCACCTGATAAATATTTTAAAATCTCTTTAGATAAAGCGTTTGCTTAATTAAGGAGTGAATTGAATTGGGAAGATATCCAACGATTATAATAACGAAAGAATTAGACAATAGCGAATATGCAATTTACAGTTTTGGTCCTAGTATTGATATGTGTGATTAATTCCCAGAAATGTACGAAAGATGGAGTTTTAAGATTTCGAAAGATAAGTAAACTAAAAAACTTGATTTTATAGGAGGGGGAGGTTGCTATAAAGAGTAGAGCTGAGGTTTTTATAGACGGATTGGAAGAATTATTTGGAAAAGCGGATGTTATTAGGGAAATGAATCTTGAAAATGGAGATACACCTATCCACGTTTTCTTTTATCGTGATTTACCAGAAACCGGCATGATGACATCTATTACGTATGGGCTATCAGAAGGACATCATCCAGATTGGAAGAATGGAAGACCAGAAATCATTTTAACGCTGGAAACGCAAGATGAAAGTTGGGGATTAGCGACAGCCTATTTTGCATCACAGTTTAAGGGAGAGAAAAGTTTTTCTTACGGTTCGTTGTTTACTTTTGATAAACAGATTTCAGCTGAATCTGAGATGGTAGGATTTTTTGTTTTTGCTCCGGCAATCTTAAGTAAAGAGTATGCAGAAATTAAAACATATGATGGATCAATACATTTAGTCGGTATGTACCCAATTTATAAAGAGGAAATTCAACTATATCAGACGATTGGGTTAAAGAGCTTTTGGCATATGGAAGGGTTTGATCTATATGACACAAAAAGGAAAAATTTAGGATTAGGAATATAAAATGCCATAATCAAGAATAGTAATTTGCTAATTATATATTTCTAAGTGTGGAAGATTCCTCCTGAATTAATTGATTAGCCATTAATATATGAAGAAATAATGAGTAAGGTAATATAAGTGAATGATAAAAAAGCCTTTATCGGTGACAATATAATAAAATCTTCAATTAATTAGTAAAAAAATAACCCATAACTATATGAAAAGAATATGTGAAGTGACCTTATTGCCATTAACTTAAGAAATTCTTTATCAAACACCTAAATCAACAGTTTCGCTCCAGTAGGCTTCACCGTCTCTATCGATTTTTATCATAATATCCTCCATTCTGCTGCTATCGCCTCAAACTCACGTTTCAATTAGCTTTTTATGTCCATCTAAATGTTTTCCTATCGACTTATAATTCTTTCTTCCTATAACTATATATGGATTGAGCGGAATTATAAACGTAAGACTTTGTTACCTCCTCAACGAGTATTGTGTAATCCGCTCATAAAAATAGGCTCTATTCTTAAAGAATGCTACTAATGGAGCAACAAATATATTGAAAATCCCACCCAAGATAATAGTATAATCATTGGGGAGGGAGATTATGAAGAAAATAGGGATTGTCATTTGCATCGTCACCTTGTTTATTATTCTATTCATTGGGAGTATAGGCGGCTTTATCTATTTTTTATATAAAAGTCAAAGTAACGATAAAATAGAAACGTACATAAAAAATAAATATGGAATAGATGTAATTGTATCAAGCCGAGGTGCTATTCATGAAGGGAATATGGGTCATACTTGGCATACTGTTCAAGTAAAAAACAACAAAAATATTCAGTTCCGTGTGGAAGTAGATGGGCTATTTTATTCATCAATTCTTGGTGATGAATACGAAGATGGGTTACATACTTATGAAGCATATAAATCATTTAAACCGATTTTGGGGCAAATTGGAAAACTAGGGTATGAGCCTGCTCAAGGTGAAAATGTGCTGCAGTATAGAATTGATGAAAGAAGTTCAGTTGATGAAAAGCCAACATCCGAGTTGTTTTTAACACTAAAAACAATTCCAAAACTAGATTTTAGCCAATTTGAAACAAACGAACTAGATCGTTTATTTGCACTCATACAACTCGTTCAAAAAAACAACCAACTAATCACTGGAATTGAAATATTAGATAACGAAAGTCGTCTTACTGACTTTCGTTTGGAAGACATTCAAAATATTACTACAAAAGAACAACTTTTATTAGTCATGAAAAATAAGTCTGAAGAGTATTGGACGTATCTTATTAGAAAGCAATTGGATGGGAAAACCAATGGTGTTGAAAATGAATATTTAGCATTCAAAGAGATATCTTGTTCCCATGTTGAAGACAGTGATTGTGAGGCTTATGCTGTTACTTTGCAGTTTAGCAATGATATGCTGCAGTTTAAGAAAAACCCGCAGCTGATTGATGATATATATAATGTTTTTTCTTTTTTACAATCTGAAATACCAAATAAAACATTTCGTATGAAATTCCTTAACAAAGGAAAAACATCATACCAACGAAATTTTTCCTTTGAATATTTAACCACGAGAGAAAAAGTTGAATTTATCGTGAAAAAATATTTACAAGAAGAATAGTCATGAAAGGGTCGAGTTCTTAATGACTACGAAATTGCCCCATCATATTTTATAAACAAAAATTAAAAATTGTAGTACTTAATGATTCCGTTCACTTAGACTCATTCTTACTAAAACAATTATTTTTAAAATCATAAGAGAATAGGTCTGTAATTAACCATTATTATTTCGAATGTATTAATTTGTTAGACCTAGGTAATTATGAATTGAATGAAATCAAAGGCATACCAGATTTAGACACGCATCGTGTTGGACAAAAAGCATTCATGCTGTCACTATAAAACTTACAAACCTAAAGCATTTGCTCATCTACCATAGACAAGCAAGTGCTTTTTTATATTTAAATTGACATGTGGATTTGTGGAATATATGGTAACTATAGTGCTTAATTCTGGTTGTTTTAAATATTTAAGGGGGAAATAACCATTTTTTCGTTATAAAAGAGGGGAGAATAAAAGATGTTAACTAACAAAAATGCAGACAAAGTATTCGATAAACTAATGGTAGAAGGTGAGACTTATGTTCATTACTTCTACGTAATGAACATGGCATCTCATTCTCAATACTTAGTTTTTGGCTTGGGTGCACTCGCTTTAAATAAACATTACCTTGTAGGATTCACAAATAAGAGAGTCATACTAATAGAGTTAAGTCCTACAACTGGTGATCCTACTGAAAATATTGTTTATTTAGAATTAGATAAAGTAGAGAAAGTAAGTGTAAAGAGAGGTATGATTAAATCCAATGTCACTATAAAGTTAATAGAGGACAAAGGGGTACTCGAAATGAAGCCGAACAGTTTTACAGTTGGCTTATCAAACCACAAAAAGAGCTTAGTAGAGTTAGAAAAATTGTATGGTTAATGAAAAGTAATGGACGGCGACATCTAAGATTTCTAATTAAACGAATAGGTATGAGAGAGGGATTACATTGCTACCAACAGCATTAGATTATGCAGTTAGAAGTTTATTCTTTGTTCTTCAAACGTTCATTATAGCATTAGCATTAAAATATTGGATTCAAAAAAAATACATAAACGAGTCAGCGTTAATTTGGATATTTACGATCGTGGCAATGATTGGTGTAGTGGTAGTTATATCTTTAAACAAATCTCTAGATTTAACTCAAACAACTTTAGGTATTTTAAGTTTTAGCATGATGCTAAATCAATTTCTTTTTGGATACTACATAATATCATGGGCAATAAAACGTTTTAAAGACTTTAAACTATTTAATAAGATACTTAAATTTGTAAACATAGTGAATGTGGTAATGATAACCATTATTTATATTGGTTACTTATTGTTTTTTGTTTTAAGTTGGTTTGAGTCTAGTTTGAATTCAGGCTTATAGCGGGTTGAATTCTTATTTTTAAGCAATAAAATACAATGGATAATTATAGGTGATAATATCTAAAATTCATTGTTTCATAGAATTTCTCTTTCTTCTGGCAAGTTGCTTTTTTTCAAACGAGACAAGAAATAATCTTGCCTCATGCTCAACTTTACAAGTATAGAAGATTTTTTGACTACGAAATAGGTGAATGATACGATGAATGAGGATGGGGAATAAAAACAAAAAAGGTAGGTATATCCATGAAGAAAGCAAATAAGTTACTATGTTTTGCAATTCCGTTAATGGTATTAGGGGGTTGCGGAACAAATTCATCAGCAGACAAGCCAAAAGATAAAGTAGAAGCAAAACAAGAAACGAAAGAGAAGTTATCAAAAGAGTTATACCCAACACGTATGACTGGTTTATCATCTGAGTTAATGGGTAAAATCGCTACCATAACAGAGTTAGCAATGGATAAGAACAAAGATGAGAAGACGTTAACAAAAGAGATTTTAAAAGAAGAAGAAAACTTACAAAAGATAATCAAGAAGTTCCATCAAATTGAACCACCTAAAGAGTATGCAGACGCTCATAAGACAATCTTAAAAGGGGTAGATTGTTATTCAGAAGCATATGCCAAACAGGCTAAGATTGCAAAAGATGGGTCTACTGATAAAGAAACGGCAAAAGAGTTAATGCAAAAGATTAAAGAAGGTAACGACTATATGGTGGAGGGGTATAAACCACTTCAAGAAGCAAATATAGATAAAGCAAACTCCATAAGTGACAAAACAGGAGTAAAGTTTGATACTCCAACTACAAAGTCAGACACGAAAGCAGATAACGGAAGTGAAATTACAATTTCAGAAGAGGGCAGTGAGTGGTATGGTTCTTGGGGTCGTTATGATGGAACTGTATTCCACAAAGCATTAGAGTTTAGAGAAGACCATACATTCACTGGATTTGATGATACAGGTAAAGGTAAGGCATATGAAGACAACCATATGACAGGTGAGTGGTACTACAATGCAGACGAGAAGAAACTGAAGTTATACCCAAAAGAGTTTGTAAAAGACGGTAAGACATACAGTGAAAACGAGATGAGAGGTCTAGTACCATATACAGTTAAGTCATTCACTGGTAACTCATTTGAAATCGTAGATGATAAAGGTACAGCGATAACGGCAGTAAAGAAAAAATAATTTAATATTAAAGTACTAAGAGGTACATATTTATGAATGCAAAGAAACTAGTAATTTTTGTCCTCCCAATTATGCTATTGGGAGGTTGTGGAACAGATTCAACTGACAAAGTAGAAAAGAAATTAGGCTCTAAGATAGAGTCAAAAGAGGAAAAAACAGTAAATTCAACTAGGAAACTAAAAGTTGAAGAATACGCACCTGCTTTAATAGAGCCAATGACTGACGCAACTAAAATTTTTACTGATATTGAAAACCTACTTAAAACAGATAAACCTTATGAAGAGTTTAAGGCAGACCACCAAGTAATGGTGACGTCATTAAATAAAGACTTCAAAAAGATAAAAGAAATCAACCCACCTAATGAATTTGTGGAAGAGCAAAAACAGATGGTTAAAGTAATGGAAACGTATGAAGAAGCATGTAGATTACAAACTGAAGCCTTTTCTGAAAAGAATAAAGAAAAGATGGAATTATCCAAGCAGAAAATGTATGAAGCAGGTAAACTCTCAAAAGAGATAACTACACGAATAGGTGATAGATTAGGAGAAATGGAAAGACAAGGTAAAGGTTAATCTAGAAAATCTAATAAGTCAAACAAAGGGGTATATGTTTATGAAAGCAAAGAAACTGGTAACTTTAGCACTTCCTATTATGTTATTAGGTGGTTGTGGAACAGTAGAGAAACCTTCTAAAGAAGCAAAGACTGAGTCTAAATCAGAGTCAAAAGCAGAAGCAAAAGAGTCTAGTAAAGATGTTCAGAAAGTAAGAGTTTTAGCAGAAGACTACCCTCAATACTTAATAGACTTAGGTAATGAGTTTGAAGCATCATTTAAAACTTTAACTACTAATATAAATGATTCTCTTGACGGCAAGAAATCAAAGCAAGACATTCTATCTAGTATAGACAAAGCAAATAAGGTAATCGCTAAGTTTGAGGCAATTGACCCACCTAATAAATATGTAGATACACAAAAGGATATTGAAAAGGCAGTTGTAAAGTATAAGAAATCATTATCTTTGTTAAAAGACGCTTATACAAGAGATAAGTCAAACTCAAATGATAAGAGAACAGACAAGGAAATCGTTGAACAGGCTGAACAGATTTTACATGAAGGTGATAAGTACTGGATTGCAGTCTACAAAGAGATGAAAAACGAAGTAACAAAATCAAAAGGTGGAGGGGTAGAGTCTCAAGACCTAAAAGATTCCACTACAGATGCAGGGGTAGACTACAATGCAGTTAAAAAGAACGTACTAGATGGTACGGAGTTAATTGCTAATTGGGGTGTAACTCGTGATGGTAAGTTTAACCCGTTATTTATCTTAAAAGGCGGGAGTCCTAAGACATTTGAGGTATATACCGCAGGTGATTATCCAAATAAAACAAACTATATCGAAGGTACATGGGAGTACGATAAGTCTAATATGATGTTAAAACTACATATCTCAAAACAAATGGCAAATGGAGTAGTAGCAGAAGTTGTCCATAAAGACATAAACTATAAAGTGCAAAACTACGATACAAAGAGTTTACAATTGTACAATGAGGATTCAAAAGCTATAACTCGATATGTGAAACAAAAGTAGTGCAAGAGGTATGAAAACGTGCTAAAACGTGAGGAAGTACTATCAAGTGAATTAAAGTTAATTATAAAGAAAGCATATCAAGACGGAGAATCTTTCATACCACAAAGAAGTGACGTATCATATAAAGTCCAAAACTTTACAGATAGTAAAATGCAACTATTTGATGGTGATTCTTTCCAAACATACCGTTTTACAAAGCAAAAATAAATGAATGTTGTTAAAAAATACTATTATTATCCATATAATAACAAATTAAAGGAAAGGTGAGGTTAAATTGATCAGTGACTTTAAAAATGCAGCTTTATCTTCATTAAAAGGTAAATGGGGATTAGGAGCAGGGGCATCGTTTTTGTATTATATTATTTCTACTATTGGCACGTTTATTATCGGATTTCCGCTTTTCTTCCTAGGCCTCTTATTCAGTGAAATTATGAATGTTATTGCTTCCCCTACAGGAGATGAGAGGTTGAATGCAGTAGGTGCTACTTCTTATGTACTTACTTTCGTGATTATATCTGTTGTTTTGATAGGTTTACAAAGCATTATGAGTTATGGATATTGTAATCTTACATTACGTTTAGCGAAAAGAGAATCTACTACAATTGATGATTTGTTTGAGGGATTTCGAAAAAAGAATATATTTAAATCTATAAAGCTAGCTCTGTTAATGAGTGTATACGTATTTTTATGGAGCTTATTGCTGATTGTTCCAGGTATTATAAAATGTTTCTCTTATTCTATGGCTTACTATATTATGTTAGATCATCCAGAATATACGGCGAGCGAAGCGCTTAAAAAGAGCCAAGAAATGATGAAAGGGCACAAATTCGATTTATTTATACTGTCTTTAAGTTTTATCGGATGGTTCATTTTAGGGGCTGTTATTCTATTTTTCACAATTGGTATTCCGTTTCTTTGGATTTATCCATATTACTTTACAACAATATCGCACTTCTACTTGAATTTAGTGAATAGAGATACAGCTATGGAAGAGAAAACAGTTATCTAGAAGGAGAATATGGTTTATTTCGTGCTTCTTCACGATAACAGTACAATTGAAATATCATATAAAAGAGGCTATCCAAAAAAGTGAAACTTTTGGATAGCCTCTTGTTTTGTATGTGCTTTTTGATCTGATTATGTCTTCAATGAATTTGATAAAAGAGCTTCAATTACTAAAAAGAGAACACTCCTCTTAAAAAACAGAGGAGTGTCCCATCAATCTCAAGAAGCATCCGCACTCTCAAACTGACTATTATAAAGCGAAGCATAGAAACCATCAGCTTTCAACAACTCTTCATGATTACCTTGTTCTACAATATCCCCGTCTTTCATCACAAGGATTAAATCGGCATCACGGATTGTTGATAATCTATGAGCGATGATGAAGCTTGTTCGGTCTTTCATGAGGTTTTCCATCGCTTTTTGAATGAGTACTTCTGTACGCGTATCGATGGAGCTAGTTGCTTCGTCGAGTATTAATATTTTCGGATCCGCTAGAAGGGCGCGGGCAATTGTTAATAATTGCTTTTGTCCTTGGGATACGTTGCTTGCTTCTTCGTTTAGTTCCATGTTGTATCTATTTGGTAATGTTTTGACGAAGCTGTGCACGTGAGCGGCCTTCGCTGCTTCGATGACTTCTTCGTCCGTTGCATCAAGTCTGCCGTAACGGATGTTTTCCATGATGGATCCGTTAAATAGCCAAGTGTCTTGCAGTACCATTCCGAACATACTGCGCAAGTCTTCACGAGTGAAGTCTTTTATATCGTGACCGTCTATACAGATTGCACCGCTATTTATGTCGTAGAAACGCATTAATAGTTTTACGATTGTCGTTTTTCCTGCTCCGGTTGGACCGACGATTGCGACCTTTTGGCCAGGTTTGATAGTAGCAGAGAAGTTGTTGATGATCGTTTTGTCTGCATTGTAACCAAACTCAACATCTTTGAAGGTAACTTCTCCGTTTACTTTTTGCAGATTCACTGGATTTTCTGATTCTGGCACTTCTTCTTCTTCCTCTAAAAATTCAAAAACTCTTTCAGCAGCAGCAGCTGTCGATTGAAGTACGTTCGCGATTTGCGCGACTTGAGCGATTGGCTGCGTAAAGTTTCTTACATATTGTACAAAGGCTAAAATGTCCCCAACTGCGATGGTTCTTTTTACCGCAAGCCATCCACCTAAAATCGATACAGCGACATAACCAATATTCCCGATAAACATCATAATCGGCATCATCATTCCAGATAAAAATTGCGACTTCCATGCCGAGTGGTAAAGGGTATCATTTACCTCTTCGAATTTCTTCACTTCTTCTTCTTCTTTGTTAAAGGCTTTAACGATATTGTGACCACTATAAATTTCTTCAACTTGCCCGTTTACGTGTCCTAAATATTCTTGCTGGGATTTGAAGTATTTTTGTGATCGTTTTACGACTGCCATAATGAGAATCATCGATACTGGCAAGATTAACAGTGCGACTAATGTCATTTGCCAGCTAATTGATAACATCATGATAAATACACCGATAATTGTAATGACTGATGTGATGATTTGCGACATACTTTGATTTAACGTTTGGCTCACTGTATCTACGTCATTTGTAATTCTTGATAATACTTCTCCGTGCGTTGTTTTATCAAAGTATTTCAGCGGCATCCGGTTAATTTTTTCATCGATTTCTTTTCTGAAGTTATAAGATACCTTTTGGGCTACCCCGGAAATGATATAGCCTTGGATAATGCCAAACGCAGCGCTCAGTATATATAATCCAAGAAGTAACAAGGCGATGTTTCCGATATAGGTAAAGTCAATTGCCGCACTGGTTGCTCCTGTTACTTTATCTACAAGTCCTTCGAAAAGTTTTGTTGTTGCTTTTCCTAAAATTTTTGGACCGACGATTGTAAAGGCTGCACTACCGATCGCGAAAAAGATAACGACTAAGATTGATAATTTATAAGGTTTCAAGTACTCGAGGAGCTTACTCATCGTTCCTTTGAAGTTTTTTGCTTTCTCAATCTTTTGCATGCCGCCGCCCATATGACCGCCGCCATGACCACCTTGTTTGTTGTGCTCTATTTTTCGTTTGCTCATGATGACAACTCCTCTCTTGAAAGTTGTGATAAAGCAATTTGCTTATAAACTTCACAGTTTTCCATAAGCTCTTCATGCGTACCAGTTCCGACGATTTTTCCTTCATCCAGTACAATGATCTTATCTGCATTCATAATCGTACTGATTCTTTGCGCAATAAGTAAAAGAGTACTTCCTGCAATTTCATTGTTTAAAGCTCTGCGAAGCGCAGCGTCTGTCTTAAAGTCAAGAGCTGAGAAACTATCATCAAATATGAAGATTTCCGATTTTTTCGTAAGAGCACGGGCAATCGAAAGCCTTTGTTTTTGACCACCAGAAACGTTCGTACCACCTTGTGATATCTCTGTCTTGAAACTTTCAGGTTTTTCGTTAATAAACTCCATCGCTTGCGCAATTTCTGACGCTTTTACTAATTCTTCTTCACTTGCTTCTTTCTTACCGTATTTCAAGTTACTTTCAATCGTACCGGAGAATAAAACTCCTTTTTGCGGTACATAACCAATTTTTTCTCTTAATTCCTTTTGAGATACTTCTTTAACATTCGTACCATCTATTAAGATTTCCCCGCTTGTGACGTCGTAAAAGCGCGGAATTAAGTTGATTAATGTTGATTTCCCGCTACCTGTACTTCCAATGAAAGCTGTCGTTTCACCAGGTTTTGCAGTAAAGGTGATATTGGAAAGTACATCTTCTTCTGCACCTGGATATCTAAAGCTAACATTTTTAAATTCAACGTAACCTTTCTTGCCAGGCGAGAATGCTTTTGGCTCCGCTGCATCATGAATGGAAAGGTCAGTATCTAAAACTTCTGCGATACGTTGTGCGGATACAGAAGCACGTGGAACCATAATCGATACAAAAGAGATCATTAAGAAGGCCATGATAATTTGCATTGTATATTGCATAAATGCCATCATATCACCAACTTGCATATGTCCCATATCTACTTGGTGTGATCCAACCCAAATAATGAGTAACATCACAGCATTCATGATAAACATCATCATTGGCATCATAAATGACATTAAACGGCTTACAAATAAATTTGTTTTTGTTAAATCTTGATTTCCTTTTTCAAATTTCTTTTCTTCATGTTTTTGATTGTTAAACGCACGAATGACAAGCATACCTGTTAACGATTCACGCGTGATTAAGTTAATTTTATCGACTAACTTTTGAATCATTTTAAATTTAGGGATGGCCACGCTAAATAAACCAATGACTAAGCTTAAAATTGCGATAACCGCAACGCCGATAATCCATCCCATGGAAAGGTCAGTACTTAGTACTTTAATGATGCCGCCTATACCTAAAATTGGTGCATAGAAGACGATTCGAAGCATCATCACCATCAGTGTTTGCACTTGCTGGATATCATTTGTACTTCTTGTGATTAACGAGGCAGTAGAAAACTTATCAAACTCAGCATTCGAGAAATTTGTCACTTTCCGGAACACTTTCTTTCGCAAATCTCTGCCAAGCCCAGCTGATACTTTTGCTGCCAGTAAACTCACGATCACGGTAGCTGCCATACTTACTAATGATAAAAGCAGCATTTTCCCGCCAGAAGTAAGAATATAATTGGATTGAAGTTTATCTGTATCGATACCAATCTTTTTATATTCATTCTCAATGAATGAAACAGCCGCCTGTGTTACCATGCTGCCTGGCATCTTTTTAAACTTTTCATCCGCTTTTTCTTTCATCGCATCGATTTGATCTTGAGGGAGTTTCGCAATGACTGTGAAAGGATCTGTATTTGGCGGAAGCTTCATTTCTGTTTTGCTGTCATTACCGCCTTTTTCAATTCCTTGTGTTATTAACATCGGTTTCCCAAAGATATCATTCAGTTCACTGATTGTATTTTTATCCGTTGTATGTAGCTTATAAAGTGGTTCTTTATCAAGCTTTGGATAATCTTTTAAGTCATTTTTCAGTTCACTTCGGGAAAGATTGTTCTTATCTAACAGAACATAGTTGTCAGTTACTGTTTTCTTCTCTTTGTCATTCATAAAGAGCGTAAGTTTATCCATCTCACTTTTACGAATAACTTCAGGTACTGCGTTTTCGACACCTTTTTGTTGAATCCCTACATTGACAATGTTAGACATGTAGTCTGGCAGTGATAGATCGCATACTGCCTGCACAGTTAAAAGACATACAACCGCAATGATGGAAGTAACAAATGGTTTTAAATGTTTGATGATCTTTAACATTCAATGCATCTCTCCATTTTCCGTTTCTAATTTTGAATTTTTTCTTTTTTCTTCAGTTTACTCGCTCTTTATCTATTTTCGAACACAGATTAATTTTATGACTACATTAAGAGGTAATGCAAATTTTAGAGCTTAAAATATAAAGATAAATTGAAAACTTGAGGAGAGAGGATTTGGTCATGCGTGTTGATTAACGAAAAATAGATAGTTCTCTCTCGCCGTGCAAGTTCACTGAAAAGGGATGAGAAAGAAGTTGGTGAAGAACCCCCACTGATTAAGGTTTCACTTTATAACGACAATTTCATACGTGATGTATCTCACAACATAAATGGCTATATAACTTTACAATGAGGATATAAATTGATAGGAGGGTTTAATTGTGATTAACCGTGATTTTAACAAAAATCCATTTATTGTGATATGGGAGTTAACGAGAGCATGCCAATTAAAATGTCTTCATTGTCGTGCGGAAGCTCAGTATCATCGTCATCCTCTTGAGCTAACATTTGAAGAAGGTAAAAAATTAATTGATGATATATATGAAATGAATAATCCGATGCTTGTTTTTACTGGGGGTGATCCGTTAATGCGCCCGGACGTATATGATATTGCGGATTATGCGATAAAAAAAGGTGTTCGAGTATCTATGACACCAAGTGCTACTCCAAATGTTACGAAAGAAACAATTCAAAAAGCAGAAGAAGTAGGGCTTGCAAGATGGGCATTTAGTTTAGATGGGCCAACAGCTGAAATACATGATCATTTTAGGGGAACAGAGGGATCATTTGAATTAACAATGAATGCGATTCGTTATTTGCATGAATTGAAAATTCCTATTCAAATTAATACGGTTATTTCTACTTATAATGTGAATGTACTTGAAGATATGGCAAAGTTAGTAGAGGAATTAGAGTGTGTGCTTTGGAGTGTATTTTTCTTAGTTCCAACTGGGCGCGGCAAGGAAACAGATATGATTTCACCAGCCGAGCATGAAAGAGTATTCCAATGGCTATATCAATTAAGTAAAAAGGTTTCTTTTGATATTAAAACAACGGCTGCTCAGCACTACAGACGCGTTGTTATTCAACAAAAAATGAGAGAGAATAAAAAAGCAAATCAGGCTATTCAATATCAAGATGTATTGATGAATGGAATGACGGGGCAAATTGATGGACTTGGTCGTGCTCCAAAAGGGGTAAATGATGGAAATGGCTTTGTATTTATCTCTCATATTGGAGATGTGTATCCAAGTGGGTTATTACCTATCAAAGCCGGGAATGTTCGAACAACACCACTAGCTGATATTTATCGAAACTCTCCGATCTTCCAAGACTTGCGTAACCCGGACAAGTATAAAGGAAAGTGTGGGGTTTGTGAGTTCCGATATGTTTGCGGAGGATCTCGTTCTAGAGCCTTTGCGATGACTGGAGATTACATGGAAAGTGAACCTTTCTGTGTATACATTCCAAAAGCATTACGAAAACAGAAACAAAACGTATAAAAATGGGACATGAGTACTTTTTACTCACGTCCCATTTTTTGAATGAGCATTTAGAGGGAAGTAAAACATATTGAAATCCTATTAATAGCCCCTTATAAACCCCTACCAAGCCCCTTGCAAGTAATAAATCATTACAAAAACAAAAGAATTACTGCTACAAGAATCTTAAAAAAACAAAAACAAAAAAACTACTACAAGAATTTAAAAAATAAAAACAAAAGAACTACTACTACAAGAATTTCAAAAAAAATAAAAATCAAATTACCAAATTCCCGCTTTTCTCCTTATATATAGTAAGGAACAGCATTTTAAAAACGGGAGGAATATAGATGGCGGTATATCGAAATGTGCAGGTGAATTTTTGGCAAGATGAGTTTGTGCTCGACTTAACGCCGGAGGAACGCTATTTTTACATATATTTGCTGACATGTTCGAAAACGACGCAGTGCGGAATGTATCCGTTGCCACAGCGTTTAGCAGAGATGGAAACGGGCTACAACAGGGAGACTGTTGATAAATTGTTGCAGCGGTTTATCGAATATGGAAAGATCTTATACGATGCGAAAACGAAGGAGTTATATATCATAAATTGGCTTCGTTATAACCCAATTACAAATCCGAACGTTGAGAAATGTGTACTTCGGGAGTTAAAGACTGTGAAAAGTAAACAATTTGTTCAGATGTTTCTTCAAAAGTGCTTGGAGGAAGAGATGAATATTCCGCTGTTGGTAGCGCATTTCGGTATTCCGGTTGAAACGCCAGAAGAAGAGCCTGAAAGCTGCGGGGCAGAGAAGGAAATAGAACCGGGCACGAATGTATTTGCGTTTTATGAACAAAACTTTGGCAGCTTGTCACCGTATACGGCTGAGGAACTGACTGCGTGGATAGAAGATTTGTCAGAGGAACTCGTCATAAAAGCACTCCAAATTGCCCATGAAAACAATAAGCGGACGCTTGCGTATGTGAAGGGAATTTTGCGAGATTGGCACGGAAAGGGATTTACGAGAGTCAGCGAAGTAGAGGAGGCGGCGGTGAAGTTTCGGAAGAAAGGGTCGTCCATTGTTTTGGAGACTGAGCAGTTTCTAGAGGAATGCGAGGAGTGGAAGAAAAACGTGCCATCTGAAGATGAACTGCAGAAGTTCTTAACAGAAAAGGGGTGGCGTCCATGAGCATTCAAAACGTCGAAGCGGAACAAACGGTATTGGGTTCACTCCTCCTTGATGGAGAGCTTATTAAAGAGTGCAGGTTGACGGAACACCACTTTTCTACTGCTTTGCATCAAGCGATATTTAAGCTAATACGGGAAGTAGAGGAAGACGGCCAGCCGCTTGATCTCGTTACGCTCGTTTCGAAAATAGATCCTTCTTTTTTAGCGCAAATTGGCGGGATTGAGTACTTTGTTAACATCATCGAAAGTGTACCGACGACTGCCAACTTCACTTATTACGAGGGGCTAGTTCGAAGTGCCTGGAAAATGCGCCGTGCAGGAATGGTCGGGCACAGTATGAGTGAACGACTTTTGGCGGAGAAGGATGAGAAAATCATCGGCGAGGCGATTACGGCTCTTTGTGAACTAGAAGAGGAAGAGTGTACGTTAGATTTTGACTTAAAGGATACGCTAGTTGGCTTATATGAAGAGTTTCACCAAGACGTAGAAGAACTAACAGGTATTGAAACTGGTTTTTCCGCTTTAAACAAGATGACGTGTGGTCTGCAAGATGGTGAATTTGTTGTAATTGGAGCGCGGCCTTCGATGGGGAAAACAGCGTTCGCTTTAAACATTGCCTTTCATGCAGCTAGATCGGGCGTTGCAGTTGGATTGTTTTCTTTAGAGATGAGTGACAAGCAACTGTTAAAACGGATGGTTTCCTGCGCCGGCGGAGTATCAGGGAAGAGGCTGAAAAATCCGAAGCATCGTTTCACGATCGAAGACTGGGAAAAAACGAGTTATGCCTTCGCGGAAATTGGCGATCTCTCGCTAGAGATTTATGATAAAGCAGGTGTGACAACACAGGAAATTTGGGTGCAGGTTCGCAAGCTAAAAAGAAAGCATCCTAATAAAAAACTGCTCGTCATTATAGATTACTTACAGCTCATTACAGGCGATGCGAAATATAGAGGAAATAGGTTTCAAGAAATGAGCGAAATCTCCCGCAAACTGAAGTTGCTAGCTCGCGATTTAAACGTGTGCGTCGTAGCACTGTCGCAGCTATCCCGCGCGGTTGAGTCGCGCCAAGATAAACGTCCGCTTTTATCTGACTTAAGAGAAACAGGACAAATTGAACAAGATGCCGACATCATAATGTTCATGTACCGAGACGATTATTATGATAAGGAAACAGAGCATAGAGATGTGACAGAAATTCATGTGGCGAAGCATCGGAACGGGCCAGTTGGGGTAGTGAAACTTTGGTTTTTGAAGGAGTATGGGCGATTTGTAGAGTGATGTATCTATTGAAGGAACACGAAGTTATTGATATGCGATGATTTTGGTCGTCTATCCCGCTATTCGCGGGCAGTAAGACTCCCGCCTCAAAATTCAGCGAAAGCAAAGAATGTAGGTGGGGGATAAACTGCTGGCATGCGCCCGATTGGTGATAGAAGTTTCACTTTATATTTTACTATTTTTTGTGTTATTTACTTTTGTATTAAATGCTGTTACTATATTGATATCATTTTCATAGCTTAATGCATACTCTTTTGGAAGCGCTTAATTGAAAAATTATATGCATTTCAAATGTATGATCTGTTGTAAATGTATCTAAATACAAGCAGTTTCTCTGTCACATGTTATTGGAGAAGAGGAATTGCTTTTTATCGTTAAAACTATGAAAAAATGAATGTATGATGTGAGGAGGTATCGTTGTGAAAAACAGTTTTGTTTTTCACAAGAATATATATGGGGAATGTTGGATTATTACTTTCTGGTGCAGCGCTCTTTTTAAATAGCTTTGTGATGCTAGGAAAAGCGGACGAAAAGAGTGTAGGTGTTTTTAATTTATTTGTAGGTGTACTGCAAATTATTATTCCTTTCTATTTAATTGTAGTATCTGATCAAAGTAATTGGACAGTTTATTTATATGCAGCTACTTTTTTATTTGGTTTCACTTATTTATATGTAGGAATTACTTTCATTGCAGGATTGAAGGGTGATGGATTAGGCTGGTTTTCTCTTTGGGTAGCGATTATTGCAATACTCTACATGATTGTAGCTATTATACATTTTCATGATATCGTTAATGCGTTAACTTGGTTGATGTGGGCATTTCTATGGTTCTTATTTTTTATTTCGAATGCACAGAAAAAGAACATCAATTATTATGTTGGAAAAATAGCTTTTGTACAGTCATGGGTTACACTAACTGGCCCTGCTCTTCTTTCCCTTATAGGTGTATGGGAAACTTCTTATGTATATAACTTATGGATATGTATATCTATTCTTTCGATTATATATTTCTGTGTTTGTACATTTAAGTTGAAAGGGAATGTAAATGCTGTTCATAAAAATATAGATACGCACACCGTTGAAAAGTGTGGAAACACGAAGTGAAGTTAATTTATTAAGCTAGGATTGATCACAATCCTAGTTTAGCTGAATAAGAGAATGGAGCATCATCAAAAATGATTTTGATGATGCTTTTTTTGTAGAAATAAAACTTTTGAGCGGCCTCGTTTTTGGCATGAAAATAAAGTGAAACTTTAATCAGTGGGAGTATTACTGCCCACGAGTAGCGGGATAAAGAATGGTCTTTATGTCCGAAAGATGAAATAGATCATTCTTGCTAACTACAGAATAATGATCATGGAGTCCATACGAAAAATCCCTCGATACTATAGAAAGTATTGAGGGATTTTGATTGATAAAGAGGGGGGAGTTGCTAAAATTTGCAAGATGCTAGTTTTTCAAGCTAATACCTCAATTATAGATGTGTGTGATCGTTTATAAGATTATCATAATGTAGAAGCTGTAGGGTGTTGTATTTTTTCTTTGTTAGATGAAAAAAATAAACGTTTAAAATGTTTGTTTTGTGAGATTATTTTATAGGTAGTGTATAATATCCTCTCTGCTTAGAGGTTGCCCAAAAGTTTCACTTTTCGATATGATTCAGCTCAGCGAATCGACTACTTACATGTCGAATATCGTCGAGTGGTCTTTAAAACGTGTCGAAGCGCCGATATATTGCAAAGAGTGGTCGATAACGAAAAAGAGATGATTAACAACGAGCAGATTGCATGAAATAGAGAATAGAAATACTTATTTCATTATTTCGCTTTGCGTTGCTTGTCCACTTACGATTGGTGTATATCGTAATATATTTCTTAATTATTAAATTGATTATCACCAGCAAAAAAAGTAAAATAATAGTAGAGATGTAATGAAAGGGGAATTGAAATTCTACATGTGGCAAATCTTGTAATGATTACGAAATGAAATGAATAGCGTGCTTTTCCTATCTATACGGGTGGAGTGTGTCTATTTATTGAGATGATAATCATACAAGGGATGCATGGTGTGGAGTGATCATTCCATTTACTAGGCGGATACCTGTGTGTATCGGCTTTTTATTTGTTATGAGAATAATACATCTCTACTTATACATATCATCGTGTCCCTATTTAATAGGGGGAATATGAAATGACACATTTACAAAATAAAGTTGCACTTATAACAGGAGTAAGTAGTCCAAGAGGGATTGGCGCGGCTATATGCCGCGAATTCGCTTCTCAAGGTATCGATATTTTCTTTACGCATTGGCAGTCTGAAATTGGTTGGCCAGAGACATTTGAAAAAGAGATTTTGGAATTAGGAGTTCGCTGTGACAGCTTAGAAATGGATCTGTCAGATGCAAATGCTGCCTTTGCAATAATGGATACTGTTTCAAAGCAGTTTGGTTCTCTTTCGATTTTAGTGAATAATGCAGCATATTCAACGAGTGATGGATATGAAGAGTTAGATGCTCATACACTTGATAACCATTATGCTGTTAATATGAGGTCGACTTTTCTTCTTTGTACGGAATTTGCTCGTCGTTTTGAGAAATCGAATAGAGGCGAAGGAAGAATTATTAATATGACATCTGGACAAGAGCTCGGGCCAATGATTGGGGAATTGGCCTATGCTGCAACGAAAGGAGCAATTGTTGCTTTTACGAAGTCGTTATCGGCAGAACTTGCACCTTTAGGGATTACGGTTAATGCGGTAAACCCAGGACCAACAGATTCAACGTGGATGACGGATGAAATTAGAAAACATCTGTTACCTAAATTTTTAATGGGACGCATTGGTATGCCGGAAGATGCAGCGCGCATCGTGGCATTTCTTGCTAGTTGTGATGCAAGGTGGGTCACGGGTCAAGTGATTAACTCAGAAGGTGGGTTTTTGCGAAGTTAAATGAAGTAACATTGATAAGTGTATTTATATTAATGTTAAATAAGAAAAGACATCCAAAAGGATGTCTTTTCTTATTTTTTAGATCTACATATTAATTGGGTTTGATAGAGTTGGGTTTTTACTGTAAAGATTGAAGAAAAAAATGTGTTATAACTCTATGTCATTGTAACATTATTTTAGAAGAGGTATTTATGCAATTTTACATACATGGAATGTTTAATATGGTGATTCTTAACTCGAAAATTTAATTACTCGAAAATTCTCTCCTTGTATATTTCTAATATCTAAAGCTTCTCTATCGTTAGTATGTCCTGTTAAATAAACAGTTTCTGAATCCTTTTTTACTACAAACATTGCATGATAATAACTTCCGCCTGATTTTTTTTGAAGTTGTATAACATCCCCAACTTCAATATCCCTCATAATATTTAATTTATCTGGAGTAATTACTCTTTGAGTTTTACTCCAAAAAGTATAAAAATCTTCGACGTTTATCCATGTACTAGATTCAGTAAAAATATTATCACCTTGTTTTTTGCTGTACCAGTAATTTTTATTTGTATCAATTCCTGAAGGTTTTATAGTTGATGGAAGTGTTTCTTGTATTCCGCCAGCTTTTAGAATTTGAGAGACATAATTCATACAATCGTTTGGATCCCATTTTGCATACTCAGGATTCCTCTTGTTCCACCAGTTATTCACATAATCTAATGCATTTTTTATATTAATTTGTTGAGTTCCGATTAAATTATCAGTCACTAATTCATCTTGGTTTTTTTGATAGTTATCTGTTGTTGATGCTAAAGCAATTGTATTGTCTAGTGTATTTTGAGTAACCAAAATGCCCAAAAATAATGTTGTGCATATAATTTTTTTCTTAAATTTCATACAAACCTCTCCTTACTATTGTTTTTTGAATTTAATTATATTGTTTTGGTGATATCGCGTACATTTTACATAAATTAAGAGATTCCTTTGTTTTATTTTTTTAATAGGGTATTTATGTTAATCCGAAATAAATCTTATTAAACTCGGATTATTTTTATACACTATCAAAAACCTAATATTGTAAAAATTTCCACAAACTAATGAAGAAACCTTTTAAAAAAAATTGAGAAACATTTGTTATAAATAAGAAACCATTTCATGCTATTATGATTCCTCCTAAACATTATTTGGCAGTCTAGGGATCTGTGGCGGTATCCCATACCCATCAACCCTCAAATACAAAAAACGTTATCCTTTCTAATAGTTTAGCTTGTTTAGAAAGAATAACGTTTTTTTAATTCATCACAAATAAATGCTGCGTTATTGGCGACTGTCGCTGAGTCAAATCGTCTTGTTTACGAATACAGTATTATCATGGTACAATATGGATATTAACGACGGAAAGGATGATGGGTGGACGATGATTAACTAATCTTATTTTTACATGTTGAAATTTGATATTTCAATTAATAAAAAATAGGATTAGTCTGCCCATTTTCCATAAGAACGTATTGCTATTCCATACAATAGCTTATTTGGGTATAAATAATATAACGACTAATCCTGCCAAATATAATTGGGAGGATTTTTTTGTTCTCCTTTTATCGGAAGGGATCGATAGTATGAAGGAACTTTTAAAATTAAAAGATGTTTATGTAGAAATAATGGAACATTCTTTGTTAGAACAAATGAAAGTTACAGTGAAGCAAGGAGATGTTATTGGAGTTATAGGGCGAAACGGTGCTGGGAAATCAACTGTTTTGCAATTGATAAATGGAAAAATAGAACCGACAAAAGGGCAGCTAGAATGGCAACAGATGAATGTAACGATGGCATATGTTGAACAAGAGAAAGAGGTCTTTACATCTAATGAAGTAACGACAGTAGAAGCGGAACTTCTTGCGAAATGGGACGTACCAACGAACGATTTTCATACGTTAAGTGGTGGCGAAAAACTGAAAATTCGACTTGCGAAAGGATTTGCGCAAAATTCAACCCTTTTAATGTTAGATGAACCGACAAATCACTTAGACGAACATGGTACAGAACTTTTGATTGAACAGATAAAAAGCTATCGTGGAACAATCATTGTTGTATCACATGATCGGTATTTCTTAGATGTTGTTGCGACGAAAATTTGGTCGATAGAAGATAGACAGTTAATTGAGCATAAGGGGAATTACACGAGTTATATGAAATTTCGAGAACAAAAAAGGCTTACGCAGCAGCGCGAATATGAAAAGCAACAAAAAAACATTGAACGTATAGAATCGCAAATAAAAGAATTAACATCATGGTCACAAAAAGCACATGCACAGTCAACGAAACAAGAGGGATATAAAGAATATTATCGTGTTAAGGCGAAGCGAACGGATGCACAAGTGAAGTCAAAACAAAAACGTCTGGAAAAGGAGCTTGAAAAAGAGAAAATAGAGCGTGTTAAGCCAGACCAAGTTGTAGAGTTTTCCATTCAAACGAATAAAAAGGTAGGGAAGCGTTTTTTAGAAGTGAAGCAATTAGGAAAATGTCTTGAGGGAAGAACATTATTTGAGAAAGTGAATTTCACAATTCAACATGGCGAGAAAATAGCAATCGTTGGTCCGAATGGCTGCGGGAAAACAACGTTATTGAAGATGATTATGGGGCATGAAGTGGCCCGAGGAGAAGTATGGGTTTCACCATCTGCAAACATTGGTTATTTAACACAAGAAGTATTTGATTTACCACTTGAAAAAAGACCAGAACAATTATTTTATAAAGAGACTTTTGAAGAAAGAGGAAAAGTCCAAAATTTAATGAGACATTTAGGGTTTACATCTTCACAATGGAAAGAGCCAATTAAGCACATGAGTATGGGTGAGCGTGTAAAGTGTAAGCTCATGAAGTATATTTTAGATGAAAAAGATGTGCTGATTTTAGATGAACCGACCAATCATCTTGATTTACCTTCCCGCGAACAGCTTGAAGCTACATTAGCAGATTATAATGGCACATTGCTTATTGTTTCGCATGATCGGTACTTCCTTGAAAAAACGACTAACAGTAAACTAGTGTTTTCAAACAATCATATACAAAAGCAATTGAAAGAACCATCTCAAAAAATAGATAATCTCACCGAATTACGTTTAAAGCTTGAAACAGAAAGACAAGAAGTTTTAGGGAAACTTAGCTTTTTAACTCCTAAAGATGAAGCGTACACGGAGCTTGATAAAAGATTCAATGAACTTACAAAGCAAATAAAGGAGCTTTAATACTCGGATAAGAATGTATGAGTTGCTTAGAAAAAAGAAAAGCTGCTTTCTCTTAGTGTAGAGGAAAGCAGCTTTTCTTTTTCATTTGCTTCGTACGTCATCGTGATCTTTATCAACAATCATTTCTCTTCATTATAAAAGCATGAGTTCAATACCAAACTCATGCCTAGGAATTAGTCAAATTTCAAGAATTAAGACAGATAGAAGTGTTGCTACCAAAACTAAGCCAATCGTTAAAGCTTTAGTAACTGCAATAAACGCTGATATAGATTTATTGGAAAAGAATATCAGGGCTTATCTCATTTGAAAAGGGAAAATTAGTTTCATTTATCTTAACCTCATCAATCAATTCTCGAAAATGACAGGATTTTTGCAGCGAAATAGAAAAAAATAGGGACAGCCGAGATGCGTATCTCGGTTGTCCCTATTTCTATACTGCGGTAACTATTCAGCCGTACATTTCATTTTTCAGCACATAGATTGCTGCCATGAAGATAAAAACGCCCTACACACCTTGCTACCTTTTTTTTGTTTTCAAACTTTGCGCGTGGCAGGAAAAGGCACTGACCGCTCCTATACATAGCCAGTCTCTCTTGACCACTTAAAAAATGCTTTTCCGTCTTTTTTCATAGAGTGACTGAATAGTTACATACTGCGCGGAGTTTGTCCGCTATTTAACAATCAGAACATGAGGAAAGTAATTGATAATCTATATAACTAGGATCATAGTAAATGAATTGGTTTCCTCCTAAATTTAACCATCCATTTTGTTCGTAATATACTTTATAAGCTTCATTTTGATATAATGTACGAATCACATTACCATTCAAAGAAGGTTGATCTCTTAAATTCACATTATCACCTGTAATTGTAGCAACACCTATATAGTTGCAATAACAAATATAGCTAGGATCATAATAAACAAATTCATTTCCTCCTAAGTTTAACCATCCATTTTGTTCGTAATATACTTTATAGGATTCATTACGATTTAATTTTCCAATGACATTGCCACTCAAAGAAGGTTGATCTCTTAAATTTACATTATCACCTGCGATTGTAGCGACTCCTATAAATGCGCTGCTAGGTCCGTTGTTATTATTACCGGTATCCAAATCTACATAGGATATATTCAAATCGACATCCCCGTTAATGCCTTCTATACTTCCGGTATCTGTGTATTGCCAAATATCACAATCCATTCCAGGGCCGCTTGTACTATAACGTGCAACCCATAACAAGGTGTTTTGTAAACGTGAAATGTTTAGGCTATTTTTGAAGAAATATAGATTGCTATAAACGCCAGTACTAGAATACCCCGCATTTTTTAATTCTGTTAAAAATGCATTCACAGCATCTGTTAACGTATTCGGATCTAAATTTCCATCATTGACTTCTACATCGACAAATACAGGGGCAGTTAACGTGACGCTCTGTAAATTTTTAATAAAGAAAGCAGCCTCTTGTCTTGCATCATTAATAGAGATTGCTCGAAAAAAGTGGTAAGCTCCTGTCAGAATACCAACATTGTTCGCACCGTTTATATTGTATTGAAAAGTTGGATCTACAAAATTGCTACCTTGCTCAGAGCCTTCTGTTACTTTTGCAATCATAAAGGTTACTTGATTCGGATCATTCTTTACTTGATTCCAATCAATTCTACCTTCATGGTGACTCACGTCAATTCCAAATGACATAATATAACACTCCAAAAAAAATATTTAATCTTTTGAGGGATTATACTATTTTATATTCTGAATATCTTAAAATGTTAATAAATATGTAAGGGAATTTGTATTATTTCTCATTTAAATTATGATAGGATTCGACTAAGACATATGTATTGCAGTCGAACCCTATGACCATCAAGCTCATGTTATAAACAAAAATCTTGTTTTCATTTGGATAGAAAAATGCTTGCTTTTATCATTTGAGAGATTATTTGTTTCGTAAGCTGTTCTTTATATTTACCAAACAGGTTTTACGCTCGATGATAATTTCCCTTCATTTGCTTCATACACTAATTTTGTTAAATCTTCTTTGAGCATTTGCATTCGTTCAGCACCTATGTTTTCAATCCAGCGCCCCTCAATTTTATCTAGTATCTCATCTTTTGCTTTTACTGCTAACCAACCTCGTTCGGTTAAAACAATAATTTTCCCTCTTTTATCTGTGGGATGACTCTGACGCATTACATAACCACCTTTTTCAAGATGATCGACCATTTTACTCACAGCTTGCTTTGTAATTCCTAAGTATTCAGCTAGTTCTATCCCTGTTGCTCCGTCAGGGATGATGCGTTTAAACATAAAACCATGTGCAGGTCTAATATCTCCAAAACCTAATTCATTCATTCTGTTATTTAGTTCATCAATCAATGTACTAAAGGATAATGACAAAAGTGATGTAAGATCTAATTCACGAATTACTTGATGATTCATCTATAATTCCTCCTTAAATAAGGTCAATTAAGTTGACTTTATTTGAATTTTATTGTACTATGCGTAATGTGGTCAATCAAGTTGACTATATTTTAAGAGAAATGGGATATCCTTTTTAACATATTTCGAAAAGAATTCCCCTTCCTCAAGGAATGAGAAGGGTGAAGCCCAATGAGTAGGGAGGGGATGAATTTTGGTTGGCGTAAGCCAAAAGGTTGAAAAAGGCATTTCCTCAAATTAGATAGAATGTATGTAAAGAATGCTTTTGATCTCAAGGTTATTGTTTGCTGGCTGTGGGCAGTTCGCTATTAGAAATGCTAAAACAATACATCGAAACTTAAGGACAAAACTAACGGGGGGTGATGACAATGTTGTTGAATCAAAAATATGAAATCTTCCCAACAGAAGCACAAAAAGAAGTGTTAGACCGTTGGTTGCAATATTGTCGTCAAACCTATAATTCTGCCTTGCTAGACAAAGAACGGAAATATAAGCAAAACAAAGAAAATTACGATCGTTATGATATGCAAAGACAACTTACATTGGACAAGAAGGCGTATCCTTTTCTAAAAGAAATGCCTTCTCAGCCTTTGCAAGAAGTGTTTGCACGTCTGAAAAAAGCCTTTGATCATTTCTTTCGTAAAGATGCAAAGTATCCAAAACAGAAAAAGTATAAAGACTACAATAGTATGACATTTTCGCAATTTGGATTCAAACCAAACGGAAAGCATCGTTATGCGATGTCTTTTTCTGATCACGGTAAGTTATACAATAAAAAATTGGGAGAAATAGAGATCCTACTTCATAGACCGCTTGAAGGAGCAATTAAGCAACTGATTCTCAAACGTCAAGGAAAAAGATGGTACGCTATTTTCAGTGTCGAAAGACAAGTGGTACCATCTGATATCGATACTAATCGTGCGATAGGAATTGACGTGGGATTACATAAGTATGCCGTTCTTTCTAATGGTTCAGAGTTTGAAAACCCTAGATTTCTCCGTGAAAAAGAAAAGCAACTACAGAAAGCACAGCGAAAACTTTCTAAGAAGAAAAAAGGTTCTGCTAACTTCATAAAACAAGCCCGGCGTGTTCGCAAGCTACATGAAAAAGTAGCGAACCAGCGCAGAGATTTTCTTCATAAACTCAGTTACAATCTAGCGAAAGAGTATTCCGTTATCGTTGTAGAAAATTTGAACATTCGTAACATGGTTAGAAATAGGAAGTTATCGAAGTCTATTTCTGATGCTGGGTGGGGAATGTTTCGAAACATGCTTGCTTACAAATGCGAAAATCATGGCGGTGTACTCATTAAGGTAGAACCAAAGTATACTTCACAAGACTGTTCTGTTTGTGGGAATCGTGTGAAGAAGTCTCTCTCTATTCGAACTCACATTTGTACAAAATGTGGAACGGTATTGGATAGAGACTATAATGCGAGCTGGAACATCTTACAAAAAGGATTAGAAGAATTGCTTGCCACAAACTAGAGTCTACAAACTGTAGGGCAAGGTTATGTCCGAACAGTATAATCTACGCCTGTGGAGACTGTGTAAGACGCAGTGGGACCCCCTACTATGCAACGGTCTATGAAACAGGAAGCCCCTTCTTCAATCAGACCGTAAGGTGGATAAGGAGGGGTTATTCACCGAGTCAACATAGAACAACGTAAGAGTGAATAACAGGAGGAAAACAGAATGACAACAGTTTTATTTGTAAAAGCAAACAATCGTCCAGCGAACCAAGCGGTGAGTGTGAAATTATACGAGGCTTTTTTAGCGAGCTATAAAGAATCACATCCAAATGATACAGTGGTAGAGCTTGATTTATACAATGAGGAATTGCCGTATGTAGGCGTAGATATGATTAACGGTACATTTAAGGCGGGGAGAGGACTTGATTTAACAGAAAAGGAAGCAAAAGCAGTAGCTGTTGCTGATAAATATTTAGATCAATTCCTTGCAGCTGATAAAGTTGTATTTGGTTTCCCATTATGGAATTTAACAATCCCAGCTGTACTACACACATATATTGATTACTTAAACCGCGCGGGCAAAACATTTAAATATACGCCAGAAGGTCCAGTAGGTCTGATTGGAGATAAGAAAATTGCATTATTAAACGCAAGTGGCGGTGTATATTCGAAAGGACCAGCAGCTGAAATGGAAATGGCTGTTAAATATGTAGCAAGTATGATGGGCTTCTTCGGTGCAAAAGATATCGAGAAAGTAGTGATTGAAGGCCACAACCAATTTCCTGATAAGGCAGAAGAAATTATTGCTGCAGGGCTTGAAAAGGCTGTTAAAGTAGCAAGTACGTTCTAATTAACAAAACACTATGGCAGTACCACCAGGTGGTACTGCTTTTTTATTCGCTTATCTGTAAAATATGAAACGATAGAAAGAAGGATTACATTATAATGGAACGTTTATGGACAAAAAACTATATAATGCTGACAATTACAGCGTTATTACTATTTAGTGGCTTTTATTTACTCATGCCAACACTACCTATGTTTATTAAACAATTAGGTGGAAGTGAATCTCAAGTTGGATTTATTATTGGAGTGTTTACCATATCGGCAGTCATTTTACGTCCGATTGTTGGAGGATTAATGGATCGATATGGCAGGCGTGTATTTATAATAAGCGGACTATTATTTTTTGCAATGACAATGTATTTTTACGATTGGATAACAGGAGTTATATTTTTAGTGGTATTACGTATCCTCCATGGAATGAGCTGGGCAATTGCTACAACTTCGATCGGAACGGCTGTGACTGATGTTATTCCACCATCTCGTCGCGGAGAAGGAATGGGATGGTATGGACTTGCAATGACTTTAGGCATGGCTTTAGGACCAATATTAGGTCTTTGGGTAGCAAAATCATTTTCATTTCATTATCTATTTCTTCTATGTACAGCATTAGCACTTATTGCATTCATACTTGCATTTGGTACGAAAATTCCAGTAGTTCAAAGTACAGAAAAAAAACCAATATCATTTTTTGAAAAAACTGTTTTGCCAATCGCTGTTGTTACATTTTTTCTATCCCTTACTTTTGGTGGCATTACAACATTTTTACCACTGTTTGCGGCAAAAATTCAAGTTAATGCTGGTACTTTTTTCTTAGTGTATGCTGTTACACTTACAGTAATTAGACCACTTGCCGGGAAGATATCCGATAAACATGGAGAAGGAGTTATTATTGTTCCTGCACTTTGTACACTGATAGTCGCACTATTCGTCCTAACAATGACAAAAGGGCTTGTTGGACTCGTTATTACAGCTATTTTGTACGGAATTGGATTTGGAGCAGCGCAACCTGCTCTTCAAATAGTAACGTTACGATTAGCTTCACCAGAGAAAAGAGGAGTAGCGAACGCTACATTTTTTACTGCTTTTGATTTAGGAATTGGTTTAGGATCTATTATTCTAGGATTTGTTTCACAAATCATGGGATATCAAATGCTATTTACTGTTTGTGCTGTATCTGGGTTTATTAGTCTGCTAATTTTTATTTTGTTTGTAAAAAAGACATTACTATAATGTTTTAATTTATGAAAAAGCCCATTAGAAAATGGGCTTTTTTCTTAGAGGTTAATGTTAACTAACCACTAAGACGGTTTGATGGAACATTTATTGTAACACGATAGTGGTTATCTGAAAATGGAAATAACATATGCAATATTGCATTTTATCCAAATATTTCTTCATGCTATATTAATAGAGAACCTGTGGGGGGGGAAGAGTGTATGCAAAAACTTTTTAAGGGGAGTTTAGTGGCATTAGCGATGGTAACGTGTATGTCTCTAGTACGTAACGAGGTCGCAAAGAATCCCGAAGAAGAAACTGAAGAAGTGGATTTAATGTCTATCTTGCCTTTTGAGTATTAATAAAAAAGAAACAATCGCTTATAACAAAAGTGATTGTTTCTTTTTTATTGATTATATATATCTGAGATAATTGAATATGAATTTATTATGAAAAAGCCTCATTAATCCACGTTTAGCGTAATTAACGTATCCACTCTTCAAGGATCATTACGGTTTTATTTGTTGCATCCATCTCTATTTTCATACCAAGTGGAACGGTTAACATCGGGTGTGTATGGCAACAATCAAAGTCCGCAATAAAGGGTATGTTAATGCCGTCCAAAACTTCTAATAAAATCTCATATGGTTTTTTGTTTGTACCACTATCATGAAATTGCTCATGTTTTCCAAGAATCAAACCAGAAATTTTATGAAATACGCCATTGAGTTTTAGTAATGAAAAACTTCTTTCAATAGTAGCAGCATCTTTTGTCGTATCCTCGATAAAAAGGATATCTCCGCCTTTTATTTCTGGCATATACTCGCTGCCCCAAATGCCAGTTAAAGTATCTAAATTTCCTCCAATTAACCTTCCTGTTGCTTTTCCGCTATTTACACAAATCCAATCATTCTTTATACGTTGTTTTTCCTTCGTTTTTTCTTCCCAATTGATAAACTCATCCGTCCAATACGGCGGCTTTTTAATCGCATATGGTAATGTTTGTTTCTCTTCTAACATGTCACTAAAATATTCGTATGTAAAGTGAACAAATGGTTCAAACTCACCAAATGAAGGGATTAATGCAGGGCCATAAAATGTATGGATTCCCGTTTTGGCGTATATCCCAAGTAAGATTGCAGTAACATCGGAATAACCGATCATGATTTTCGGGTTTTTTATAAAAGCTTCATAATCAATATAAGGCAATATTGAATTAGAATTCATCCCACCAATGGTTGACATGATACATTTGATGTTAGGGTTTCGTATTAACTCGTTCAGTTCTTCTGCCCGTTCTTTAATGCTTCCAGAGCGATAGTTGTCATGTTTTCCAGTTAAATTTCCTTCTATTATTTTGAACCCCTTGTTCTCTAGGAATTTTTTTGCTCGCTCAAATCTTTTCGGTGCAGTATAAGTTGCGGGTGATGAAGGGGAGTAAATCCCAATTAAATCTCCTTTTTGTAATCTGCTAAGTTTCATAGTTTTCTCTCTCCCCTAAAAAGTGTTTTCTGTACAACGGTTCCTTCTTTTTGGCTATTTTTTGAAAATTCCTTTTTATCCAATGTATAATAAATGAAAAAGTGCTGCAATATGAGATTCGTAACTATTCCGAGATCATCAAGCCAATGATTAAAGGATTGGCTGAAAGTGGCGATTTATTTTTCAAACTTTATTTGCAAAGTAAAGTAGAAATCACTGATTCTCACGTTTCACCGCTGCTATCAGATCAGTTAAGCAACATGCCGCCAACATTAATTGTAACTGCCGAATTTGATTATTTAAAAGTAGAGTGCGAAGCATACGCAGCAAAACTTGCACGAAGCGGCGTTCCTACAAAGCTGATTCAATACAACGGTACAAACCATGTATTTATGGACAAAATCGGTTTATATCCGCAAGCAGAAGATTTGATGAGTGAAATTGCGAAAGAAATGAAAAGAGTGTTTGTTTAATTAGAAAGAAGCTGGCTTCAAAAGGCACATAAATTCCTTTTGAAGCCAGTCTGTTTTGTTATCGACCGTTCTTTGCAATATATCGGCGCTTCGAAACGATTTAAAGACCATTCGACGATATTCGACACATGAATAGCACTAGATCATACCGAAAAGAAGAAGAGAAATTATGGGATCATGATCTCTCTTCTTTTTTATGTTTCCATTGTTTATGACAGTCAAAACATTGAGAAAAGGCGTTATCGCTACATTGTTCTGGATCACGTTCACATGGGTTAAAGCTAGGATTAGGTAGAACCTCGTACGGTCTCATCATATCGTAATCTTCATGTTCAAGAATGTGGCAGTGCCACGGATAGATTCCTGTAAATGGACCAAAACGTGCAATAATTCGGGTTACTTCTCCGGGATTAGCACGAACCGTATCTTTCCATCCTCTCTCGTTTGGATCGGGTGGTATAGGCGGTCCGACTTTGAGATTAGAACCATTTGGATCGCCAGTAAATACGGCGCGATTCAAAATTTGAAAATGGACAAGGTGCAAGTGAATTGGGTGAGTGTCTGGTGTCGTATTGTACAGCTCCCAAATCTCTATCGTTCCATTATACGGTGTTTCTGTAATTGGTTCACTCCACTCCATGTTATTTAATAATGGCATAGGGCGCCCAAAATTATCGGTAGCTTCAAGTAAAGTGTTTTTTCGTGTTATTACAGCATACTGCGGGTTCAGGTGTTCCAAACAACTCAACTTTTTTGGAATTTTGCTTTTGTCAGTTCTGCAGCATGTTTGTTTCACGCGAAATTGCATAATCTGCCTCAAATCTTCAGAGGGACTTTCGCCGTCAGGGAATGGGGTTGGTGCGTCATTTGTTAAAATAATACTCTGACCGTTATGGTTTGAAAAATCAACAATGACATCGGCGCGTTCCGCAGGTGCAAGGATGATTTCGGATACTTGGACTGGTTGTTCCAAAAATCCTCCATCCGTACCAATTTGGATAAACTTTTGCCCAGAGCTCAGCCGCACACGATAAAAACGAGAATTGGAGCCGTTTAGGATGCGGAACCGGTATTTACGTGGCTCCACCTCAAGATAAGGCCATACTTTTCCGTTTACTAAAATTGTGTTGCCGAAAAATTCAGGTGTGACTGACGGATTTGGTAATGTAGGGTCGATTGGCGGAGGTGGCTGCGGTGCTGGTGGTGCCATATTTCCTGGTTGGGATGGATAGAATAGTTCACCATTGGCATAGAACGAACGATCTTGGATGACGAGTGGAATTTCAAATTTTCCACTCGGAAGATTCAATTGTTTCTCTTCTTCATCTCTGAGAAGATAGAAGCCTGCAAGACCGGCATAAACGTTCAAACGGGTGATTCCAAGGGCGTGATCATGATACCAAAGTGTTGCCGGACGTTGACAGTTTGGATAATAGTAGACTTCAGTCACAAATTTCGGCCCAACATTTCTAAAATCTCTTGTGAACCATGCTTCAGGATATCCGTCATCTTCTGGACGAACCCGAGCGCCATGTAAATGGACAACGGTCCTAACAGAAGGCATGGACGATTGCGCACCATGAACCGTTTGGTCGACAGGCAGCAGGTGTTCAAAGGGCAATTTATTTTTCCATTTCACAAGAATAGGGTGATTTCTTTCTACTTCGAATGTAGGGCCCGGGTACATACCGTTGTACCCCCAGACGGTAGTTGGCGACAAATCACGATGTAATTTTTGTTTGACTTGCTTCATTGTTACTTCATAGAATGGGATTCCATTATAGCTACTTTCTGGTTTTAAGACAGGAGGAATGGGTAAGGCATCGACAAATTTTTTTAAAGACAATTCAGTGCCTCCTTTTAAACAATTAAATGTTGTATGTCATATATCATATGAATTTCATTTATGATGGTATAGACGAATTTCTAATAGGCTGAAGTGATAAAAACCGTACCACAATAAGGGATACGGTTTTTGTTCTTTCAAAATCCTTGTATTGTCTACTTCCTACAACCCACATATCCCCAGAACGAAGGTGATTATACAATTCTGAAAAGACACCGAACTCATAGTAATGGCGATCAATACCATTTTCTTTGATCACATGTTTGAACCATTTCGATTTAAGAAAATCCATCGGAGCTGTTTCAGGAATTTTTCTTTTTCCTATTAGGTTTATTTCTTTTAATATTTCTAGAGCTTGAAATAAAGTATGGCTCGCCTTAGAGGCTTTAAAATCTGGGTGCAAATTTGCGAAAGTGTCCATAATGATTATCCAGTAGTTCTAAATAATCAAACTCTGCTGGTCTAGCTAATTCTTCTGCCTGTTCTACTGATTGTACAAATTGTTCCTATGAAATGATAGATTGTAATGATTCAAAAGGGCCTTGTTCTAATTCTTTTGCTTGGTACTTACTAGTTCGTTGCACAAAACCAACATCTCTAGCAAGATCTCGTAAGATGTTTGGGGGATAAGAGGCTTTGAATTTCTTGAGCAAATAGCTGTAATTCATCAGATACAGAAATAGACATACAAAAACGCCATCCTTTCCTATGATTCTACAAAAAGAATAGCGTATTTTTTCATTTTAGGGGATATTTTGTTTTGTTAGCTTGATAGTGATGGGCATGCGTGTCAGGCCTTATAGAATATTATTCGAACATTTTGTGAAAAACAACAAAAAACACCACAAACTACTAGGAGTAGGTATTAATTTCCTGGTGTCCATTCGAAACGCTATGTTACACTAAGGGAGCTTTAACGATCCATTCTAAAAACAGTAATGAAATGGGGTATTTACTTGAACTTTCCACAGTTAAAAATCGGTCATATGATGCCAAAGGTTCCAATTATGCAGGGAGGTATGGGCGTAGGTATTTCATTAAGCAAACTTGCATCTGCTGTTGCAAATGCTGGAGGAATTGGAATTATATCAGGAACTGGAATTTCTATCGACGAAATGAGACTACATATAAGGAAGGCGAAGGAAAAGGTCCAGAATGCCGGCTATATTGGAGTAAACGTTCTTTTCGCGATGAATGATTTTGCTGAAAAAATGAAAGCGGCCATTGAAGAAAAAGTTGATTTCATCATATCAGGTGCTGGGATTTCAAGAGATATGTATACTTGGGGCAAAAAGGCCGGCATACCAGTTATTTCAATTGTTTCTTCAGCAAAGCTTGCTAAATTATCTGAACGTCTGGGTGCATCTGCAGTTGTTGTAGAAGGTCATGAAGCCGGGGGACACCTCGGAACCGAAAGACCTTTATTCGATATATTACCTGAAGTAGTTGCAGCGGTTAAAATCCCGGTAATTGCTGCTGGAGGAATTATGACCGGAAAAGATCTTGCTCGTGCCTTAAGTATGGGGGCCTCTGGAGTACAGATGGGGACGAGATTTGTTGCAAGTGATGAGTGTGACGCACCCTTATCATTTAAAGAAAAGTATGTACATGCTCGAACGAAAGATACTATGCTGCTCAAAACAACTGTAGGTCTCCAAGGTCGTGCAATTAAGAATAACTTCACTGAGCTGATAGCTGATGATAAAAAGATAAAAATAAAGAAGTGCATGAATTGCCTAAAAAATTGTTCTTATCGTTTTTGTACGCTAGATTCTTTGATAACATCAATGGATGGTGATTGTGAGAATGGTCTTGTTTTTGCTGGCGCAAGAGTGCATGAAATCAAGGAAATTCTACCAGTTAAAACAATCATCAACAATATCATGACAGAATATAAAGCCTGTATGTAAGTAAGAATTAATGTCGATCCTCTTATATTCATCTGAAGAAGGTACTAGAAAATCTTATAACAAATGCTATAAAATATTCACCGAATTCAATGAATATAAATATCGATTTAGTAGAAGAGCAAGATCAATATGTTTTTAGCATAGAAAATGAAGGTGCTCATATACCAGATGAGGATGTAAAGAATATTTTTAAAGAGTTTTACAGGGTTGATAAATTAAGAAATAAAAAAACAGGTGGAAATGGTTTAGGCTTGGTAATAGTAAAAGTTATATTGGAAGCCCACCATATTCAATATGATATAGAGAATAATAAAAAAGGCGTAAAATTTACAATTTATTTACCTGGAAATGAGTGAATTATTTTAGTATTAATTATAATGAACCGTATCACAAGTGATAGCAAAGCGGAAGTTTGAGTTAGACGTCGTAGAAGAGTGGTTTTAAGAGTCATGAAAACAAGCCTAACGTATTTAGTTAAGCTTGTTTTTTGTATAATGTATTAAAGATTTCTAATATAATTATGTACAAGAAGAAAGTAATTAATTAAAGTGGCATATTAAGTAGTAAAAATTAAGTAGCGCGGAGAATCATATTATATGATATTAACGATATTTTTCCGTATAAATAATAATTAGTACTATATTTTTAATATTAAAGAGCAATCGCATGAGTGGTTACTCTTTTATTTAGAATTTTTAAATGCGGTAAATAACTTGTTGAAGGGTTATTTAGGTTCTATAATTTTTGCAGATAAGGGGAATGATAATTTGTTTAGTACGAGGGAGTATGGCATTATATTATGGTTAAGCATTATCATTATTTTTGCTCTATTTAAAAATGGAAAGCAGATTGGGCTTAGTTTGTTGATTGCTTACTTATTTCTCATAGTTTATTTGTTATTTTATTTAAAAATAATGGAATTAGAAATGATAAAGGATTATGTTATTTGGATATCCTCAGCCTTTTTTCCTGCGATGTATAAAGTTGTTATACATCGGAATGTTAGTATATTTAAAATGTTTAAGGACTTATTCAAATTTAGTATATTCTATATGTTTATTATAAGCGAGTACACCTTTAACTTTTGGTTAGAGTCAATAATAATAGTCCCGATTTCTTTTATATTAATACTTATATCATCTTTTATAGATATTGAAAATAAAGCAGAATATAAGCAGCTTAAGAAAGTAATAAATGTTTTATTGGCACTTCTAGGATTTATTATCCTATATTATGCTATGATTTCATTTATCGGTTCTATTAAAGATGTAGAAAAGATCATTTTTTGGAAAAAATTATTTTTTGAAATTATTATATTCTGTTTACATATACCTATTTTATACTTTAGTCAGATTGTTTCGGTCACCGAGCAAATTATATTAAAAACGAATTTAATATGGGATTCTAAAAAGAAGAATAAGGCAATGATTTTGCTATTATTAAAATCTAGATTTAAGAAAGAAAGATTAAATGATTTTTATGAAATAATCTTAGCCAATAATCGTGTGAATAATATGAGAGAGTTAAAAGAATTAATTAATAATTAAGTTTCATGCTATGCAAAGTCCATTTAAATATTTGTAGAATGTATGCTATTTCTCTTCAGGATATGTAATGACTATCAAAAGATGCCAAAACTATGGGCTATAAGCTTGTTTCCAGTTCTGATTATCATCCAGCTAATTTTAGTCCTGTTTGGACAACGACCGGATAGCCTTATTCGTGTGTTCCTTGAAACAAGTTCTTTCAACTATTCGAATATCCCTGCGCCAAAACCAGAAATAGTGCCAGGTGACGGGCATTATTTGTGTACGGTCTCTGCTAAAGGACATAAAAAATTGGTCAAGCCAGTCAGGGCAGGTATCAGAGGTGGGGCAAGAATTCCTGTGAACCGCCAGCTATTAATTGCCAATGCATTTGAGAACATTCTTGAACAATATGTTCCAAACTTGCATAGAGCCATTCGTAACTTCTATGACAAGTATGGCTACCCAATCAGCAGGCACATCAATTCAAAATGGTCCGCAGAAATCGTCTATCTTATAATGAACCCTTTGGAATGGTTATTCCTTGTTGTGTTGTATACGGTAGACAAAAAACCAGAAAACAGAATTCATATGCAGTATAGTGAGTTGAGGAAGTGAAATAATCAAGGGCGGTTGATATGGTGACAAAAGGTGATTCTTCAAAAAAGTAAAACGGGTCATTTATCCCGTATTAACGGGCAGTAAGACCCCCACTGACGGAAGTTTCACTTTATCGGCGCTTTTTGAAATATATCGGCGGAAATAGTACATTTATCGGCGCTTTTCATAATATATCGGCGCTTCGACACGATATAAAGATACCTTGACAATATTCGACATCTTGGTTAGTTCAAATACAAAAGAACTTCATCCTAGAAAGGATAACGATTTTGGATGAAGAGATGATTGATCTCGGTTTATTTTTAAGTGTAGTACAAGTTATTTAAATGATCAGTTTGTGCAATTTTTAAATATGAGGGTAGACGAATAGCCCGTGAAGAAAGTCTTCATGGGCTATTTACTTATAAAGATTGGAACAGATAGTTTATTTCTCTTTCAGTTCTTGCTGCTTCCCTAATAGTAAATTCCTGAGCACGTGCGCTCGGTAACTCTCCAACTTCCGCCCCTCATAATAATTTACGCCAAGCTTCTTCAACTCATACACGTACCAGCCTTTAGTTCCGTAATACATGACGAACCTTCTCCTTTTAAATTTTTTACAGTATATGCTCGAGTAGGAAAAGGAAAGCTTGTTTTACTTGCGAAAAATGTGGATTTTTCTGCATGCTATAATAATAGAAAAATATAGGAGGGATTCTAATGCCAATCTACAACAAATTAGTACGCGATTGTATCCCAAAAATGATTGAAAAGGCATGTACAACTAGAATTTTAGAGAATACATAGAAGAAATATGTAAAAAAACACAAGAAGAGTTAGCGGAGTACGTAGAAGCAGAAACACAGGAACATAAAATAGAGGAACTAGCGGATTTACTTGAGCTTGTTAACGCACTAGCACAGCATGAAGGCGTAACGCTTGAAGACGTGGAAAAAGTCCGCGTAGAAAAAGCTGAAAAGCGCGGTGGATTTGGGAAGAGAGTTTTCTTAATTGAAGTAAGTGATAATGAGGCAGAGTGATTACGTTAGGAAAAGAAAAAAGGCATTACTTATATAAGTGATGCCAAGTTATTTGTTAATTTTAAGCAATACACGAGTTCATCGTGATGACCTTTTTCAATCTCGCCAGTTGCCTCAAAACCGATTTTTTCATAAATTCGTTTTGCGCGTTCGTTATCGTGGATTACCGATAAATAAATTTCTTTACATTTGTATTGTGCGCTCATTTCGTCAATTACTATTTGTAATGCAGGAACGCCATACCCTTTCCCTTGATATTGATGCCCTAACATCATGCTGATTAATTCGTATCTTTCATGTTCTTTTCGGTAGCCATAGGAGGCAAATCCGATTAAAGTGTGATCGTCATAAATAGCTTTTGGGACAAAATTATAAGTTTGACAGACCCCAAGGAAAAAAGTGTTAGAACCGACCCATCTTTCGAATATTTGAATGCGTTCTTCTTGGTCTTTATCCGATTTCAAACTAATAATATCCCAAAAGTTTTCTTCTGTTACCGCTCCTAATTTTAGATTCATTCTTTTCTCCTTTTTTAACTTACTTTTCAAAGGGAAAAGCTCCTCCCGTACAAGAAGGAGCTTCCTTTTATTAAGCCGACTGTCTCCTTGCCTTCTCAAGTAGACTAGCTAAAATATGCGTACGAAATGACTCTAGTTTTCTTCCTTCATAAGTACGGATACCTAATTTTTTTAATTCGTGTACGTACCAACCTTTGCTACCGAAATGCATATAATCGCTTCCTCTCTTGTTTGGAGTAATTCTGATTGTCTTTTTTGTGGAATGATGAATTTCCATAGGAAAGTGGTTAACTTCTTTGTCAAAGACATATATACTAGAAGTAGTATATGTTGAGGTGGACTGAACAGCGTGATTATTGAAAAACACGAAATTCAAATTGATCAGATTACGAGTGGGAAGGTCAATATTATTACGTTTTATCGTAATAAGAAGCAAATTGACCACCAATTTTTACAATTGCAGGAGCCTTCTCTAACTGCGAATTATTTTTTTCATTTTCATCTAGATGCGGAAAGCTTGCGTCTCTTGCATGAAGAGTTTCCAAGTATTTATCCGTACAATCCAAAAGAGAGCATTCAGCAGTGGACGGATAAAATGAAGGATGAGTTAAAGCACCTTATTCAAACAGGTATGTGGAATAAGCGTGTTCGATTTGGTAATCGAATTGTAGAAGTTGTGTTTCTGTGGTGTGAAGAAGATATACTATGAAAAAGAAGCGGTGTAACGCTTCTTTTTTAACGCTGGAATAAGACAAGCTTTCCGCTTGAAGATGTGCAGCGGTGCGTGTGACCATACAATTGTTTGTCTTGTAAAAGGGCTTCGCCTTTTGATTTTGCTTCTGCTTCTGTCGTAGCCTCAAATGACTCGTCTAGTACTTTTGAACCGTCTTTTTCGAAAACTGTTAGTGTGTATACGCCCATGAAAATTCCCTCCAAAAAATAATCAGAATGTTATAACTATTGTGTCACAAAATACGCAATTATGCAAAAGAAATATGTGACAATATTTGTAAAGATTAAGATGACTTTTGTATCTATTTTTTTGGGGGGAGAAAAAGGGTTAGGTTCTTTTTGGGTTTTTTCCGACAAAATATGACATAACAAAGACATTTCCTTTGTTGTGATATTTTTGCATAATTAGAGAAACATGGAATTATGAAAGTTGAATTCACTAAAAAGAATAATAAATGAAGATTTGTTAGAAACGATAAAAACCGTCAGCTAACAACTTTAGATTGGTTTTCAATAGCGAAAAGTTATGCGACATTTAGCGATGTGAGGAAGGAATTTGATAAAGTACCATAGGTTGAAATAGAAAGTAAGGGTAGGGATAAGCCAGATGATAAAAAGCATCTGGCTTATTTTTGTTTAGATGTGGGGTGCATTATTTCTGAAGTTATAGTAGTAACTGTTTTTTAGAAACGGGAGATATAGAACTATTTTCAACAAGATAAATGAGGTTTTGCTCTGAAGCGAAACCTCTCTTTATCTTGGATTTTTATATGGTAGTTGAGTAGTTACGTTAAATTTATGTTTAACAGTTTAGAAGTAAAAAGGTATAATCTTAAAGGATGTCTTTACAAACAGGGGAAAATTTTCATGAAAAAGGGGTAATGAGATTAGATGATAATAGGGATCATATGTTTAATTTTAGGAATAGATTTAATTTGGTGGAGTAACGGGAATTTATGGTTATTGATACCTGGCATTCTATTTACAGCTGTGGGTGCTATATTAAGCGTGACGTTTATTTGGTTGAAGAAAGAAGTAAGAAAATCAGAGAAGAATAGTTAGAAGTTATATAAATGCAAAAGTGAAACCTCCATTAGTGGAAGTTTTTTTGAAAGAATAGTTTTGTAAATGCCGTACCGTAGTCTAGTAAACAATTACTTCGAAGTGATAAAAAATCCTGAGAAATTTCTCAGGATTCTTTTTTATCCCGCATTTATATATCTTTAGCGTAATGCCGAACTTCCATATCAAAACAGTTTCTATTTGTTCTCTAAAGCAATTTCTTCTTATTTCAAGAAATGTAATATGATTTAACTCAAATCTTTAAGTAGATTATTTTCCCATGGAACAATACTTAATAGAGTTTTTTTATAATTAAACAAGTGCAATACGTAATTAATATTATACTTATCTTTATTTATAAATTCTATATCATTTGCGTTAAAGTGGCTGCCGATACGAAAGGCGTTAAAATACTCGTGCCAATCTGAATAAGAATGTTGTGAAAGTCGTGCAGCCTGTATCATAAAGTTCTTTGCTTCCTGTTTTGATAAATAACCGAGTCTTCTACCGACCCGACATAAACAAATGCACCATGCATAATCAAACGCTGCAATTCCGGAATCCGTCAAAATATGTAATCCGTAATTAGCAATATAAAGTTTTTCATAGTCAGGGTGGTCTTTCGATAATTGCTTTCGCGCTGCCTCGGAAAGAGGAGTCAATTGCTGGCGTATACGATTAAATTCCTGCCGTGTTCCTTCTTCTAAAAACCAATTGATTTTCTCTTTTAACTCCGTCGAATTTTCAATCTTCCATGTCCATAACACGTTCTTCAAAAAACGTTTCCCAATAAGGCGGTCTCTAATAAGGGTGAATTCATATCGGGTAAAGTAGTTTGTAAGATAAACACAATTCAAACAAACGGAAGACAAACAGCGGAAATATAGTTCGAGCTGTTTCTCTTGTTTTCTTTTAGATAAAATAGGCATTCTGTCTCCTCCTTATGCCCATGTTTTAAGCCTAACAAATTTCCATGCTTCCCAAATAAGAGGGAGTAGGAGAAGTAATGCATATTTAGATGGTAATGGGGTTAAAACAATAAGAATCATAAAGATCAAATAAACCCAGGTGCGGCTAATAGATATAAATAACAAGTATAGCGCATAGTGGATAATAAACTTCATATTTATTTCTTGTTTCTGTCTCTTCTCTGGAATTTCGGTGTGAGCTCGAACACTGTATGAACGAAATTCTAAGCGTTCCGGATAACGATTTATCACATCCAGCGCCTTAGTGGCTACAGTTTCTATATCACCTGATTCGAGCGAATATTTCACTAATAAGAACAGTGCGTCCATATGCTCCGGCTGAATCGAAAGTAGATGCTCACAGTCCTTGATGGCATCGGTAACTTGGTCACGGCTATAATAAATTTCAGCGCGGTACAGTAAACCATCCGGATTATCTGGATCAATAGAAAGTAAGTCGTTAAAGGATTGTAGCGCACGCTCTTTATTTTCTATACGTAAATAATAAACGCCTTGCATGCGTAAAAGTTCTGGGTCTTCTTGATAAAGATCGTATGCAAAATCCAACGCACTTTTTGCTGCTTCTAAGCTATTGTTCATAAGTGCGTGCTGGGCTTTCTCACGTAAGTATAAATATGCTTCGAAATATAAATCGTCACTTTTCTTGAAAATATCGTAACGCATTTCCCCTGCGCCGCTAATTCTTTCTAGTAAAAATTGTACTGTTTCTTCACCGTACTCAAACTCTAATTCCTGTTTTTGTTCACTAAAGCGAAAAACATTGTCGATAAGTTCCCAAATCGAACTAGAGAAATGGTAATGATATTCTAAAAAATCTATTAATCTATCTCGAATCACTTCGGCATATTCTACATTCCATATTACATCGGAACTTAATAGGTCTTCCCAGTTTTTCAGTTCTATTCGTGCAAAGAAATCGTCATACAGTGTCTCGACTTTTTCCATAAATGCGTGAACAGGATGCTCTGAAACGAGAGTGGAAGCAAGTTCAGGGTTATTGTCAATCCAAGTAGGGAATACAGGATTGACATATGAACCTTCTTCGTTTTCATCTATTTCTTGCAATTCTGCTTGCATTTGTTTTGCGTTTTTTATTGCCCTATCAAACGCTTCTCTTAGTCGCTGATATCCTTCTGGGTCATCTTCTGGATGGTAGACTTTTAGAAGTTTTGCGTAAGCTTTTTTAATAGCAGCAATATTGTCAGTAGGTTCAATCTCTAATGTTTTCCAAATACTCATTAATGAGTAATCCACCTTTCTATACTTTCTAAATGCTCTTTCAATGCAATAGCAGCCTCTTTAATTTTTTTATCATTTTGTGAAGTGAGCACAGTTTCGAATTGTTGTAACAAGATGGAAACTTTCTTACGTTCGTCACCGAGTAACTCTTCATAGAGACGTTCGCCTTTTGCGAGCAACAAGCGATTTTCAGTCCGGTCGCGGGGATGAATTTTAATTTCTTTCAATTCTAGTAGTCTAGCTTCAATTTCTTTTTCTGTAAGATTTCCGGCATTTTGTTGGATAATTGCTCTTTTTTTCTCTCCAGTCGTTGTACTTATTACCTCGACTTCGAGAATGCCGTTAATGTCATATGTATAACGAATGTCAATTGCCTCTTGCCCGGCAGGAGCAGGAGGGACTTTAATTTTGAGTTCGCCAAGTTTTAAGTTATTTTTAACCAAGCGGTTTTCTCCTTGATAAACATCAACAAGTATGGATTGTTGTCGATCATTGACAGTATAAAGTCGTTCCACTCGGCTCACAGGAATCGGTGTATTTCGTTCAATAATCGGGAAGAAGTATCCGAATTCTTTTTGTCCATTTCCTAACTCTTGAACAACACTAGTTCCTAACGTATAAGGACAAACGTCCGTTAAGATAACTTCTTCTAGCGCTTTGTTTCGTTCTTTTAAAGCAACTTGAATCGCAGCGCCTAAAGCAACTGTTTCATCAGGATTAATATTTGCATAAGGCATACGTCCAAAAATTTTAGAAATGATGGATTTGATAAGCGGCATTCTTGTCGCTCCGCCAATTAGAATTACAGCATCTAAATCATTGGGATTTAACGATGCATCACGAAGTGCCCGTTCAATAGGGTAGCGAAGCCGTAAAAGAAGCGGGGTTACTATTTTTTCAAATTCATTTCTGTTAATAGGAGTTTCATATGTCTCATTATGAATTGTGACTCTCATACCTGCGCTATGTTCATTACATAGTGTGAGCTTACAACGTTCTGCTTGCGTATAAATTAACGATTGAGTTTTCGAATCAAGTGAATTCAAATCAAGTTGGTGTGACTCTAAGAAATAGGACATTAAGCTTTTTGTGAAGTCTTCGCCCCCAAGGTAATTATCGCCGGCGATGGATTTAACATCCATTACTCCTTCAAATAATTCCAGAATAGAAACATCGAATGTACCACCACCTAAATCAAATACAAGGAATTTTGTTTCTGTTTCCTCCTGGCATAGTCCGTAAGCGATCGCAGCAGCTGTTGGTTCGCTAATGAGTCGTTCAACTTTTAATCCGGCAATTTCTGCAGCGTGTTTCGTGGCTTTGCGCTGAGCATCATTGAAATAAGCAGGTACGCTAATTACAGCACCAGTAACCGGTTCATTTAAATATGCTTCTGCATCTTGTTTTAAAGACTTGATGACAAAAGATGAAAGTTCTTCAGAAGAAAAAGTATACATACCTAATTCATATTTTTTCTCTGTTCCCATAAATCGTTTAAACGTTGATGCTGTAAAATGCGGATGGGTAATCAGCCGTTCTTTTGCAATACGTCCGACTAAAATCTCACCGTTTTCTTCAACGCTGACGACCGATGGTGTAAGATATTCGTCAAGTGCATTAGGGATAAGGATTGCGCCATCATCTGTCCAATAAGCCGCCAAACTATTTGTTGTTCCTAAGTCAATTCCGATCGTTGCCATACTGATCACCTTTCTTTTTTATATTTTCTATATTTTCTATATTTTACTATATCATTGTAGTAGGGAAAAGTATCTAAAAAATAGCATAGAAAAGCTGTAATGGGATATTCAAAAAATGTAAAGCAGATGGAGATTAGGAGTGAAATAGGAGATAAACCTTTCAAGAATTATATATAGATTATATGTAATTACTCAGTCACTCTATGAAAAAAGGCAGAAAAGCACTTTTTTCTTATTTCGACGAGATATGACAAATCAAAAAAGTTTTATTTGTTATAATATTTTTGCATAATTAGAGGAATGTGGAATTATGGAAGTTGAATCATAATTAAATCGCAAAGGTAATCTCTTTTGATAGAGAACAAAGTAGAACGTAAGGGTAGGGATAGGCCAGATGATGGAAGATAATCTTAGAAGAATTCGAGATTTACTGAAGGTTGGCGATGCTGATCAGGCAAGGAAAGAAGCGGAAATGCTTATAAAGGAAGACCCAAAAGACGCTTCCGGATACTTTTGTTTAAGTCATGTTTATTTTTATGGATTTAGTGATAAGAATAATGCAAGTAAGTATTTAGAAGAGGCGCTTAAACTGGATCGTTTAAACGAGCAAGAACCTGCGGTAGTTTCAACAACGAAATTATCACCAGAAGAAATTGAACCACCATTATTGAGCACTGAAGCTGTGTTGGAGAAACAGCTGACGGAAGAAGTAGCTGCAGCCGAACAACCGCAGTTATCACTGAAAGAACATAAAAAAATTCAATCGGATTCAAAGGATGAATCTCCTTGGTATAAAAAATGGCAAATCTATATGGCCATTACGCTGTCTATTATTCTCGTTTATCGTGCTGGGAAATTATATAACGTTTATCATAAATCAAATGAAAATACGATGCCAAATATAAGCCAAGAAGAGAAGAAGGTTATTACTGAGTCTGCAGATAAGATACTTAAAATAAAACAAAAGAATTTCAATGTGCATACAGCTGTACTCAAATTATATGGATTAAAAATAAGTGACTTTAGCGAGAATTCGCTTCGTGAATATGTATCCGATCAGTATGTACCAATTGTCATGGAAAAGGCTGGGCAACCGAGTGTAGAGAACTTAAAGAATTCACATCCTGCTAAATTTTATGAAGAAGAGACAAGTATGTACTTGTCAGTGAAAAGTGATGATAGTACTTTTATATTGGAAATTGCAGGGGATAGAATTAATCATATTTACGGAGAAACCTGGGATAATAGTGAGCAAGAAATGCAAAGGTATCATGAATTACTGAATAAGTTGGAAACGCAAGGTGTGGAAGCGAAAGGTAAAAAAGACTGAAGTATAAGCAGAACAACAAAAATAAGCTGGATGTTTTTTCGCATCTGGCTTATTTTTGTTGTTTGCATCAAGCCGCTTCCGGCGTATCCTCAATTCGAAAAAAAGTGTTAAAATAAAGTGAAACTTTCCTACCTGTGTGTCGAATATAGCCGAGGAATCTTTAAATCATGTCGAAGCGCCGATAAATGATACATTTGCGCCGATATATTGTGAGTCTCGGCTGACCAAGCAAAGTAGGACGGAGAAAGGACGTTACAGTGTGAAAAAAGTAAAGTTTATTCATGCGGCAGATTTGCATTTAGATAGTCCGTTTAAAGGGATGGAACTGAATGTACCCTTCTTTATATGGGAAAGAATGAAGGAAAGTACATTTCGTTCGTTTCTGCGCATTGTGGATAAAGCGATTCAAGAGCAAGTTGATTTTGTTTTGCTTGCGGGGGATTTGTATGATGCAGAGACGAGAAGTTTGCGGGCGCAGGTGTTTGTTCGTGAGCAAATGAAGCGTCTGGCGCAGTATGATATTCCGGTATATGTGATTCACGGCAATCATGATCATTTAGGCGGGAGCTGGGCGGCCATTGAGTTTCCAAGTAATGTGCATGTTTTTACAGAGCCTTATATAGAAGAAAAATCATTTTATAAAGACGAGGAGCTGCTTGCCTCTATTTACGGATTTAGTTATCAGCAGCAAGCTGTGACGGATAATATGACAGCGCAATATAAAAAGATGACGGGTGCACCGTTTCATATCGGTATGCTGCACGGAAGTGTGGAAGGGGATTCGGATCATAACCGGTATGCGCCGTTTCAAATTCGTGAACTGAAGGAGAAGGGGTTTGATTACTGGGCGCTTGGTCATATACATAAACGTGAAGTGTTAGCAGAAGAACCGTGCATTGTATATTCTGGCAATATTCAAGGGAGACACCGAAAGGAAACGGGAGAGAAAGGTGCGTACGTAGTTTCCTTGTCTTCGCAAGGGACAGAACTAACATTTTTTAGTACGAATGATGTGATTTGGGATGAGATTTCGATTCCGATTGATGAGTTAGAAACGGTTGATGATTTGATTCACGCCTGTACGGAGAGCATGAACGGTGTGCGAAGAGAAGAGGAAGGTTTGCTTGTGACGATGACGTTTACAGGGCAATCTGCGCTTGCTTCTTATTTGCGTGATGAAAAGCGCGTGGAAGAAATCTTGCAAATTGTCTCATCAGGCGAGGAGCGCAGCAATTTTGTTTATGTTGTGAAATGGAAGAATGAAACGATTTCGTTTGCGGAAATTGAGAAGTTGAAGAACGAGAACCATTTTATCGGGAATGTGCTGCAAGAGCTTGAGTCGTTTTCGAGTATGGATGAGGTGCTGCGAACCATTTGGACATCACCTGTTGCGAGGAAGGTACTTCACTCATTTTCTGAGGAAGAAAAGAAAGAGATTCAAAAGTCAGCTGAGAATATTATTTTAGAGCAATTACTAGAGCAAGAGAGGAGTAAAGCATGAGAATAGAAAAGCTTCATATTTACGGATATGGAAAATTAGAAAATGCTGAGCTGAGTCTTTCCATGCTTACGGTATTGTACGGAGAAAATGAAGCTGGCAAGTCGACGATTCGTTCGTTTATGAAGAGCATATTGTTTGGCTTTCCGACAAGGGGCCAGCGCCGTTATGAGCCGAAAGAAGGCGGGAAATACGGCGGTGCGCTTACGGTTTTTACTGAGGAGTATGGACGATTAAAAATTGAACGTCTTCCCAAAACAGCGGCCGGTGAGGTGACGGTTTATTTTGCGGATGGAAAAACAGGCGGTGAGGAAATTTTAAAGCAACTGTTAAACGGAATGAATGAGCAGTTGTTTGATTCTGTGTTTTCTTTTGACATGCATGGGTTGCAAAATATTCACCATATCGGCGAAGGGGATATTGGTAACTACTTATTTTCAGCAAGTGCAGTTGGCAGCGACGGGTTGTTACGCCTAGAAAAGACGCTTGAGAAAGAAATGGAGCAGCGCTTTAAACCAAATGGCCGCAAGCCGGAAATTAATGTGGCGCTGCATGAGTTGAAAAATCTGCAAGACCAGCTCGCAGATTGGCAAGGGAAAATTGCTGCGTATGAAGAGCTTGTCGGAAAGAAAAAGAGTATGGAAGAGCGCCTTTCTATTATTCGCACCGAGCAGCAAGAAGCGGGAAAGCGAAAGCAAGATTATGAAGTGCTAGAAGCGCTGCAGCCGCTTTTTTTAGAAAAGCGTGCGTGTGAACGGTTTTTACAGCAACATGCAGAGCATAAGTTTCCTGTTGATGGTTTGCAGCGTTATGGAGGGATAAAAGCACGGCTTGAACCGCTTCAGCTCCAAGAAGAGGGGCTGCAAAAGAAAATAGCTGGTGCAAAGTTTGAAATAGAAGCATTACGAGTAAATGAAGAATTGCTTCAACAAGATATGTACGTAGAAGAGCTTCGTTTGCAGCATATGTCTTATGAAGCAGCGCTACAGGAAGTGCGGGATTTGACGGGGCGCATTTTACATATCGAAGAAGAAATACAAGATTTGCAGCAGCAAATCGGCGCTACATTTGCGCGCGAGGACGTTCTTTCTTTTAATGTGAGCCTAGCGATGAAGGAAACGATTACGCAAATGGTGCAGCAAGCAAAAGAGGTAGAAAAGCGAAAAGGGCAGTTAGATGAACGATTTAAAACAGCGCAGGAGCAGTTAGAGGAACAAGAAGAAGCCGTGAAAAAGCTGCAGTCGCAAACATTGCCAGACCAGGAGCGGGAGAACTATTTGCCAAAGGTGCAAAGTGCCGCATCTCGCCAAAAGCGAAATCGCAAAGCACCGCAGATGAATAAAACGGTGCTGATTGTATTCGGTATGGATGTTTTACTGCTGCTTGCCGGTGTTTTTATGGATAATCGTAAGTTGTTGTTTGCAGGAGTCTTTTTGTTAATTGGCCTTGTAGTTTTTTATGTGATGTATATGAAAGGGTCAGATGAACAAGAAGGCAATGAAGCGCTTGAACTTCAGTATCGCCTTGAGAAAGATGATGAGGTGCGGAAGTTATTAGAGCGCGAGGAATTTAAGTTAAAGCAAATTGAGCGTGGGTATGAACGTGTTCTTTCTGAATATGACGAGTGGGAACGCGATCTGTTTAGTGTGAATGAACAGGTGAAATTGTATAAAGAGGAGTATACGTTGCCACATAATTTTACGCACGCACACATATTGCCGGCGTTTGAACGGATCGAAAAGATACAGCAACTGTACCGAGATTTAACGAAGCAGCAAGAACGAAAAGAATTACAGGCAGACATGATTTCCGGGTTTGAACATAAACTAATGAAACTAACGGTTGTTACAGAAAGAAGCGCCGAGACACCGTCGTTATTTTTGTATGGGTTAAGTAAAGATGTGCAGAAAGAAAAGGAAAAGCAATTACGGAAAAAGCAGCTGCTAGAAAAGAGTGCGGCGTGGGAAGAAGAGTATGCTGCATATCATCAGAAGATTCATCATCTATTAGAAGAACGTCAGCATATTTTGGACATTGCTGCGGCAACTGATGAAGAGGCGTTTTTAACGGCGGCAAAGCAAGCGGAGCAAATAGAAGAGAAAAAGCAGCAGCTGAGCCGGTTAATTCCGCAAATGGACGTACTAGAAGGGCGACTCATGACGTCAGCGCTAGAGAATGGGTATCGTCTAGAAGGATATGAAGAGGAGCGGAAGAAAGAGCAGGAACAAATAGACAGGCTAATGCAGGAGGAAAAAGAGTTGACGCATACACTTGCCGCTCTTCGTCTTGATATCACCCAGTTAGAAGAAGGCCGGACGTACGGTGATGTCCTTCATGAATGGGAGCTGAAAAAATCACAAGTGCGTGAACAGGTGAAAAAATGGGCAGCTTATGCAGCGGCAAAGGCGGTATTAACGAAAACGAAGAAGTATTACCATGAAGTGCAGCTGCCGCGTATTTTGCAAAAAGCAGAAGAGTATTTTATATATTTAACAAGTGGAAATTATGTAAAAGTCTTTTCGCCAGATGCAGAAGAGCCGTTTATAGTAGAACGACAAGATGGACTGCGTTTTTATAGCCATGAATTAAGCCAAGCGACAGCGGAGCAGCTCTATTTATCGCTGCGGTTTGCGCTCGCGCATACGTTTGAAGGGCAGTATCCGTTTATTATTGATGATAGCTTCGTACACTTTGACGTGCTGCGAACGGAGCGAACTGTGCATCTGATGAAGGAATTAGCGAAGGAACGACAAGTGATTTTCTTTACTTGTCATAAGCATCTTTTAGATTTCTTTGTAGAAGATGAGATTCAGCGATTAACGCAGTAAATTGAGAAGACGACATAAAGCCCTCTCTTTTTTTAGATGGTCGAGAGCGTCTGGCCATGCTTGGAGCGGTTAGGGCCTATTTCTGCCACGGGCGATGTTAAAACAAAGTGAGAAAGAAAGTAGCAGGTTACTTTGAATATATAAATAAACACAAATTGAAAACCCACTTTTTTTAGATGGTCGAGAGCGTCTGGCCATGCTTGGAGCGGTTAGGGTCTATTTCTGCCACGGGCGATGTTAAAACAAAGTGAGAAAACGAGTGTAGGTTACTTTTGTGTTACATAATAATAACTTGGATGTTGAAAAATCAAAATGGATATATATATGCTATACTAACTATATCGATGACGGTGGAGGAAAGTATATGAAAAAGAAAATTGCACAGTACGAAGTTGGTGAGCAAGTCGAGTTATTTTTAATGATAAAATCGGCAACAAAAGGGATTGCAAGTAATGGGAAACCATTTTTAACAGTCATCTTGCAAGATCAAAGCGGAGATATTGAAGCGAAGCTATGGGATGTGTCACCTGAAGTAGAGCAGCAATATGTAGCAGAAACAATTGTGAAAGTAGCAGGAGATATTCAAAATTATAAAGGCCGCATTCAACTTCGCGTTAAGCAAATTCGTGTGGCAAATTCAAATGAAGTAACTGATATCTCTGATTTTGTGGAAAAAGCACCGCTGAAAAAAGAAGATATGGTCGAGAAAATTACACAATACATATTTGAAATGCGTAACCCAAATATTCAGCGCATTACAAGACATTTACTAAATAAGTATCAAGGGGAATTTTTAGATTACCCAGCCGCAACAAAAAATCACCATGAGTTTGTCTCAGGGCTGGCATATCACGTTGTATCGATGCTTGACTTAGCAAAAGCAATTGCAGCGCTATATCCGTCTCTTGATAAAGACTTATTGTATGCAGGCGTAATTTTACACGACCTCGGTAAAGTCATTGAATTATCAGGCCCAATTTCTACAACGTATACGTTAGAAGGAAACCTACTAGGTCACATTTCTATCATGGTAAACGAAATTGGAAAAGCGGCAGACGAACTGCAAATTGAAGCAGAAGAAATCTTAATTCTTCAGCACATCGTCTTATCACATCACGGTAAAGCAGAATGGGGCAGTCCGAAACCGCCTCTTGTAAAAGAAGCAGAAATCCTTCATTACATTGATAATTTAGATGCGAAGATGAATATGATGGACCGTGCACTAGGTCGCACAAAACCAGGTGAATATACTGAGCGTGTCTTTGCGCTTGATAATCGTTCGTTTTATAAACCGACGTTTCATAATTAAAAAGGAGAAGCTAACCAAAAGTAGACTTTTGGTTAGCTTCTTTTATTTTTTGGTATGATTTAGTGTTATTTATGTGACGAATATCGTCGAGTAATCTTTAAATTGTGTCGAAGCGCCGATATATCTTTCGGTTTATTTTTGAGGGACGTCATCATAACTAAAAAGATTTCACTCCAGAAAAATTATTGTAATAAAATAAACTGCATTTAATTTTCGATATATTACAAAAATATTGAAAATTACACCAATCGATAATAATATATAAATATCGACAAAAAGGGAAGAGTCGATAACTTATACATAATAGGGGAGGGACTACGTTGAAAAAGAACAGAAAATTAAAAACTTTTTCAGTGTTGGCAACTGGGGCTATGCTAAGTTCTATGTTTGCTTTCGGTGGTCATGCTGCTTATGCAGAATCACCAACAGCGTCATCTAGTTTCATAGATGAGCATTTAATACCCGAGGATCGCTTGGCAAATGCGTTGAAGGAGCGCGGGGTTATTGATCCTTCTGCATCACAAGCAGAAACGGCAAAGGCTGTAGAGAAATATATAGAGAAGAAGAAAGGCGAAAATCCTGGAAAGGAAACAACGCCAGAAGACAGCCTTACACAAGAAGCTACTGACTTTATGAAAAAAGTAAAAGATGAAAAGATGAAAGAAAAAGCGCAGCAAGTAGAGAATGGTCCAGCAAATGGAGAAGCATCTGGATTTACTGCTGGAAAATTGAATGGGAAAGTTCCGACATCTCCAGCGAAGCAGGCTGAATATAATGGGGCAGTTCGCAAAGATAAAGTTCTTGTGCTACTTGTAGAATATAGTGATTTTAAACATAATAATGTCGATCAAGATCCAGGATATATGTATGCGAATGATTTTAATCGTGATCATTATCAAAATATGTTATTTGGTGATGAGCCATTTACATTATTCAATGGCACGAACATTAAAACATTTAAGCAATATTATGAAGAGCAATCAGGGGGCAGCTATACAGTTGACGGTACTGTAACAGAATGGCTGACTGTTCCAGGGAAAGCGGCAGATTACGGCGCTGATGCTGGTACTGGCCACGATAATAAAGGACCTCTAGGACCACGTGATTTAGTAAAAGATGCGTTAAAAGCAGCTGTAGAAAAAGGAATTAATTTAGCTGATTATGACCAATTTGATCAATACGATTACAACAATGACGGTAATAAAAATGAGCCAGATGGAATTATTGATCATTTAATGGTTGTTCACGCTGGTGTTGGCCAAGAGGCTGGCGGTGGAAAATTGAAAGATAATGCAATTTGGTCTCACCGTTCAAAACTTGGTGCAAAGCCTTATGCAATTGATGGAACGAAATCATCTGTACAAAGATGGGATGGAAAGATGGCTGCATACGATTACACAATCGAGCCTGAAGACGGTGCAGTTGGTGTATTTGCTCATGAATTTGGTCATGACTTAGGTTTACCAGATGAGTACGATACAAAGTATTCAGGACAAGGTGAGCCGATTGAAGCTTGGTCTATTATGAGTGGCGGCAGCTGGGCTGGAAGAATTGCTGGGACAGAACCAACAAGTTTCTCTCCGCAAAATAAAGAGTTCTTCCAAAAAAATATGAAGGGTAACTGGGCGAATATTACTGAGGTAGACTATGATAAGCTTCGCGGCGTTGGGGCGGCGACGTATTTAGATCAAAGTGTTACGAAATCAAAGCGTCCAGGAATTGTTCGTGTGAACTTACCTGATAAAGAAGTGAAAAACATTGAACCTGGTTTTGGAAAGAAATTTTACTATAGTACAAAAGGAAATGACATCCACACAACATTAGAAACACCATTATTTGATTTAACAAATGCAACGAATGCGAAATTTGATTACAAAGCATTCTATGAATTAGAAGCAAAGTATGATTTCCTAGATGTATATGCGATTGCAGAAGATGGAACGAAAACAAAGATTGATAGAATGGGTGACAAAGACATCAAGAATGGTGCGGACACAACGAACGATAAGTGGATTGATAAATCCTATGATTTAAGTCAATTCAAAGGTAAAAAAGTAAAATTACAATTTGACTATTTAACAGATATTGCTGTAGCATACAGAGGATTTGCGCTTGATAATGCGACTTTAACAGTAGATGGTAAAGTTGTGTTCTCTGATGATGCAGAGGGACAACCAAGCTTTACGTTAAAAGGCTTTACGGCTTCTAATGGATTGGAATATAAGAAAAACAACTACTATTTAGAGTGGAGAAACTACGCTGGCTCTGATGAAGCACTGCAATATGGACGCGGTCCAGTTTACAATACAGGACTTGTTGTATGGTATGCAGACCAAAGCTTTACAGATAACTGGGTTGGTGTACATCCAGGCGAAGGATTCCTTGGAGTAGTAGATTCTCATCCAGAAGCGATTGTAGGATCATTAAATGGTCAGCCATCTGTGAAAAGTAGCACGCGTTATCAAATTGCAGATGCTGCGTTCTCATTTGATCAAACACCGGCGTGGAAAGTAAATTCACCGTCACGCGGAGTATTTGATTATAAAGGGTTACCAGGTGTAGCTAAATTTGATGACTCTAAAGTATATATGAACAAGTTAATTCCAGATGCAGGACGCAAACTTCCAAACCTTGGCCTGAAATTTGAAGTAGTAGGTCAAGCTGATGATAAGTCTGCAGGAGCAGTTTGGATTCATCGTTAAGTAAAATAAAAGAGTCATAAAACCTTCCTTCCTTTCATACAGTAAAACTAACAAAGCTTGTCTGATGAAAGGAAGGAACTTTAATGGAAAATTTACCATGGTGGATTTATCTCATTATTGTTGGAATTGTTGTGAGCGGTTATATGGTCTTATTTACGTCGAAACAAGAACAAGAAATTGATAATGAGTTTATTGAAAAAGAAGGCGAAGTCTATATGAAACGCCTCGCTGAAGAACGGGAGCGACGCCATCAAGATAAGGATAAGGATTCCGTTTTGCTTTAATAGTATGAAAAGAGGATGCGTAGCCGAATGGTTGCCATCTTTTTTTGTTGTGGTGTTTTGGAATGTAATTCGACCGAAATATCCGGTAGTTCATTAACGTTTTGAATCTTTAGCAACATTAGGTCTTGAGATTCTTTTCCCGTCTTTATAGTCAAGGCAAGAAACCTCAATCATCAACCCATTAAATACTGTAAAGTAGAAGCCATAACTACTACCTCTCATCATATAAGGTTCTTTATCTATTTCGATACCTCCATCGATTAAGCGGCTATATACTTGATCAACTTCATTAGGTTCTTCTACTAAGAAACCAATATGAAACGCTTCTGGGTACATCGCATCTTTACCATCTTTAAACGCTTTTGGATCACTTAATACGAGAATGAATCCATCATTATCACTCATTACTACAAGAGCTTTTCCTTTCGCTTCTAAAAATTGAAAATCAAAAAATGTTTCAAAGAAATTTCTCGCTGCCGATAAATCATTCACACATAAATTTAAATGGTTCAGTTTCATTTACTCAACTCCTTTTCATTATATTTCTATTTCTATTTCAGGAATTCCCCCCTTTAGAACAGTTTCATGTGTAAGCTAAAGAATGCCATACTTCAAGAAGGAAGTATGGATACTATCATTTCGTGAATTTTGTACGTTAAGGTTAGGGAGTACCATACGTGCCTATCAACTAGAGAAAATTCACTGTCTCCAAATGTAAAAAAATGAACAATAATTTGTAAAAAAGTTTGATCAAAAGTATTGTGTAGGTATGTAGGGTTCTTATGTTTAACATACGGGCCAAATTGTTAAATGAAATCAAATCCATGTCCCTGTTGAACATTGTTGATGAACGGTATTTGAAATCAGATAATGAGGAGAATGAGAAAATGGGCGTAACGATTAAAAAATTCACAGAAGAAGACCTGGATTATTCTGTCATCATCAATGATCGATTCACAGTAGAATCGATTCTTTTGTTAACGGCAACGGAGCATTCCATCCAGTATACGGTGAAGAAAGTCCGTCCCTATGAAAAACAGTATTCAGATGATCCAGATGATCTACTTTGCTTACAAGAATACATTGATCATCCAGATCAGGCGCTATTCTTGGCAATTGAAGGAAATGATATTGTTGGCTTGGTCATAGTAAGGCGAAACTGGAATGAGTTTGCTTACATTGAAGACATCAAAGTAGCCCAAAAATATCGGCGACATGGTATCGGCCGCCTACTTATGGATAAGGTCAAAAATTGGGCTCAAGATAACCGAATGGCTGGTATGATGTTAGAGACACAAAATAACAATGTGGGTGCATGTAAGTTTTATGAACGCTATGGTTTCTTTATTGGTGGCTTTGACAAATATGTCTACAAAGGTATCAATCAGCTGAGTGACGAAATAGCGATATACTGGTATTTTACATTTGAGTAGACCTCTACAATAAGCTCATTACTTTTACAATAACGATGTTTCATAAAAGAAGAACCTAGGCTAGATTCTTCTTTTATAAAACCAGAATTGATTATTTGTAATAAATTAAAAATTATATGGCTCTTTTATCAAAATTTGAAACTGGTGATTCCAGTAAGTCGCTTTGATCATATAAGTTTAGTAAGTGTTTTTCTATTCCCATACAAATTTCTTCTAATGGAAGGTCATTTGAATCTTGACCAAATGGATCTTCAATTTCAACTCCTATTGCTTCAATTCCTAAAAATGCAAAACTAATAAACATAGTTGCCATAATCGTAAACCATCCCATACTATCAACAAGCCCAATTGATAAAGTCCCGCAAAAAATGATAAGTAAACTTTTAATATGTGCATAATATGCAAAGGGAATAGGTGTTGCTTTAATGCGATCACAGCCGCCTATAGAATTTAACAGATTATCCAATTCATCTTCCATATTCATTAAGGTATTTGGAGGAAGTTGCCCGGATTTCAATCCCTTTGTTATGACAGCTTTTAACATGAAAATTATGGTGAGAGGTAAATAGTTGGATCTCACCAACATTTCCTTATCTTTATCCGAACATAGTTCTAATAGATCTTTTATTTCGGATAGATTTTTTTCATCTCTCAAATGTTGTTTAGCTAGTTTTGGAAAAGCAATTAATAAATGTAGAAACTTTAATTTCTCTTTATCCATAGTATTTCCTTTAGAATCCCAGTAACATAAAAAGCTTACTGCTAAATTTCTAGTCGAATTACCGACTCCTCCAAATAGTTTTCTTCCTTCCCAATATCGATCATATGCAGTATTTGTTCGAAATACTAATAATAAACCTAAAGCTCCCCCTACAATAACCCACGGAGTCGAATTTATATGTATTCCAAAGTAGTAGTTAATAAGAACAATACAAATAGAAATACATGTATAAACAATGATCTGTTTAAAGATGTTTTTTATAATTGTTCCCTTTAACGTAAAGATTTGTTTTAAACTTTCTTGATTGTCGTAACGAATCATATGTGAATAAACCTCTTTTCTTCTATAAGCTGTTTGCAATTGTGCGATAGTGTTAATTTCTCTATCCTCTATCATAACTGTGAATCTAACAGACTTAATATATGTATTTATTAGATGGAGTTACATGGATAAAACATGGAAATTATATTCTAATACATTTCCCGGAAGAACAATGCTAACTTTCTTACGCTAATCAATAGATTAATATTTTTATCATAGCTAGAGTCTTATTGTCAATTACTATTTTTATATACTAAGAGAAAAGAATTTAACTGTATTGTTGACCTCATGAAAGAGTGGGTTATATGAGTTTGAAATTATTCTATGATAGCAATCGTTATGGTTAGCTCGGGGATATCAACACAAATTCTGTTAACCAAACACAACAACAATATGAAGCTTCCCAGTATAATGGTTACGGAAGATGTACAATTGCAGGTATGATTGGTAGTTTATCTGTCATTAGTTAGTATCTTATGAAATGACCAGCAAGCAGGCGTCTACAAAAATGAAGATGGTGCTATGATTTGGAATTTGCTTAGCAGGAAATTCGAGTGGATTCACATAAAAGATGTCGATTTTTTTCATAGCACAAATGATTCCATAAACAGATCATATATGATAAAATGATAGAAACGTATGTTCTGTTTCTTGTTTACATATGTTAAACATTTTAGAAAGAGGTGCTTGTGATGATTTTAGGTATTAATCCGTATGTAGTGACAAATGGTAATGGGCAAGAGGCTATTAAGTTTTATGAACATGCATTGGATGCAAAAGTTGTAAGTCTTCAAACGTTTGGAGACATGCCTGAAAACCCGGAATTCAAGGTTCCTGCTGAGGCGAAAGACCTTGTGTTACATGCTCATTTAAAAGTGGGTGATACGAATCTAATGATCTCTGATACATTTCCAGGTCAGCCATACCAAATTGGATCGCAAGTGACTATCGCTATTCACATACAAAATGCAGACAAATCAAAAGAAGTGTTTGAAAAGTTACAAGATGGTGGTCAAGTCGTGATGCCGCTTCAAGAAACGTTCTGGAGTCCATTATATGGCCAAGTCAAAGACAAATTCGGCGTAGAGTGGCAAGTTTCAACGGAAGGCGCTAATATGTAAGTCATTGTACGGGACTGATGATCAGTCCCGTTTTTTGTGTCCACCGATATCGGCGCCTTTCGCAATATATCGGCGCTTCGACACGATTTAAAGATTCTTCAACGTTATTCGACGCATGAATCATGGAACCCATTTGGAATGAAGGTCCCATCTTTTCTTTTTCCTTAATTTGTGTACTATAAGAAGTAGAAAGATATAAAAAAGGGGACTTTCGAATGGAATTTCATGAACAAAAAATATTACCAGCGGTTCGGCAAATTAAAGATTTAGAGAAGCTATTACATAGCTCCTATGAATATATCGTTATTCTTGATATTCATGTCGGTCAGTTGAAAAGTGTTGTGGCATTAGCGAAGCAGTATTGTAAAAAGGTCTTTTTGCATGTGGATTTAATTCATGGTTTGCAAAGTGATGCGTATGCGACGGAATATGTATGCCAAGAGTTTCGTCCGTACGGGGTGTTATCTACGAGGTCTAGTGTGATTATAAAAGCGAAGCAAAAAGGCGTTGTGGCGATTCAACGCGTTTTCTTAATTGATTCTAGTGCAATGGAAAAGAGTTGTGCTCTTTTAGAAAAGACACAGCCCGATTATATTGAGGTGCTTCCAGGTGCTTTAACAGGCGTAATTGCGGAAGTGAAGGAGCGGACTGGATTATCTATTTTAGCAGGCGGATTTATTCGCACTGTGGATGATGTGGAAAGGGCTCTGGCAGCTGGTGCAACGGCGATTACAACGTCGAAGAAAGAATTATGGAAACATTTTCATGAAAAGTGACAAAAATATGAAAAAACCAATTGACAACGCTTTCAAATGAGTTTAACATTATAAATAAGTTAATAAACGTGACGGAGAAAAGTAGAGATCCACATTTCATTGCTTCTATGATTCTATAGAAGCGTGCATTTGTGGGTTTTTTTCATTTGGAAATGAATGGACATTCAATTTGTCTCTTTCACTGAAAGCGTTTTAATTTGATTATGGAGGGGTTATATGTCACCATTTTTAGGGGAGTTAATAGGGACAGCATTACTAATCATTCTTGGCGGCGGCGTTTGTGCTGGTGTTAGTTTGAAGAAATCATTTGCACAAAATTCAGGATGGATCGTCATTACGATGGGATGGGGCTTAGCGGTTTCGGTAGCTGCTTATGCAGTTGGATCGATTAGCGGAGCGCATTTAAATCCAGCGGTAACAATTGGACTTGCGTTTAAAGGAGCATTTCCTTGGAGCGACGTACCAGGCTATATTGCAGCACAAATGATTGGGGCAATGATTGGGGCATGTATTGTATACTTACATTACTTACCACATTGGAAAGAGACAGAAGATGCAGGGACAAAATTAGGTGTATTTGCAACAGGACCAGCAATTCCAAACACATTTGCAAACCTTTTAAGTGAAATGATTGGGACTTTTATTCTAGTATTTGGTATTTTAGCAATTGGAGCAAATAAGTTTGCAGACGGTTTAAATCCGTTCATTGTAGGTTTCTTAATCGTAAGTATTGGTTTATCATTAGGAGGGACAACTGGTTACGCAATTAATCCAGCACGTGATTTAGGACCTCGTATTGCACATTTCCTTCTTCCGATTCCAGGAAAAGGCGGATCGAACTGGAAATATGCATGGATTCCAGTAGTAGGACCGATTTTAGGCGGATCATTAGCGGGATTATTCCATCAAGTTGTATTTGAAGGAAAGCAAAACTCAGCACTTATTTATGTAGCGATTGCAACGGTAATTGTTCTAGCAATCTCTTATATGACAAGCAAACAGAGCGGAAAAAATACAAATAGTAGAAAAGTAGCATAAGGGGGAAATAAACATGGAAAAATTTATTCTTTCATTAGACCAAGGAACAACGAGTTCACGTGCGATTCTTTTTAATAAAGAAGGTAAAATTGTACATGTTGCGCAAAAAGAGTTTACACAGCATTTTCCAAAGCCAGGCTGGGTTGAGCATAACCCGCAAGAAATTTGGGGATCGATTTTAGCGGTTATTGCAACTTGTTTAAGTGAAGCAGAAGTAAAACCTGAACAAATCGCAAGTATCGGGATTACAAACCAACGTGAAACGACAGTTGTATGGGACAAAGAAACAGGCAAACCTGTATACAATGCAATCGTATGGCAATCTCGTCAAACAGCGGAAATTTGTGACGAGTTAAAAGAAAAAGGCTATGGCGATATGGTTCGCGAAAAAACAGGTCTTTTAATTGACGCATATTTCTCTGGAACGAAAGTAAAATGGATTTTAGATAACGTAGAAGGCGCAAGAGAGAAAGCAGAGCGCGGCGAGTTATTATTCGGAACAATTGATACGTGGCTTGTATGGAAATTATCTGGCGGCAACGTTCATGTAACAGATTATTCGAATGCATCTCGTACATTAATGTATAACATTCATGAGTTAAAATGGGACGAAGAGCTTCTTGAAATGTTAACAGTACCAGCAAGCATGCTTCCAGAAGTACGTCCATCTTCTGAAGTATATGGTCATACAGTTGATTATCATTTCTTCGGTCAAACCGTACCGATTGCAGGGGTTGCAGGTGACCAACAAGCGGCATTATTCGGCCAAGCTTGCTTCGGTGAAGGTATGGCGAAAAATACATACGGAACAGGCTGCTTTATGTTAATGAATACAGGTGAAAAAGCAGTTGCATCTGAGCATGGTTTATTAACAACAATCGCATGGGGCTTAAATGGAAAAGTAGAATACGCATTAGAAGGTAGTATTTTCGTAGCGGGATCTGCGATTCAGTGGCTTCGTGATGGACTGCGTATGTTCCAAGATGCAAGTGATAGTGAAGCGTATGCAGCGCGCGTTGAGTCAACTGACGGCGTCTATGTTGTACCGGCATTTGTTGGACTTGGAACACCATATTGGGATAGTGAAGTACGCGGCGCGGTATTCGGTTTAACACGCGGTACGACGAAAGAGCATTTTGTTCGTGCAACGCTTGAATCGTTAGCATATCAAACAAAAGATGTATTATGTGCGATGGAAGCAGATTCCGGCATCGAGTTAAAAACATTACGCGTAGATGGCGGCGCAGTGAAAAATAACTTCTTAATGCAGTTCCAAGGTGACATTTTAGGTGTGCCAGTAGAGCGTCCAGAAGTGAACGAAACAACAGCTTTAGGAGCGGCATATTTAGCTGGTCTTGCGGTTGGTTATTGGAAAGATCAAGAAGAAATCGCAGCGCAGTGGAATATGGATAAGAGCTTTGCACCAGCAATGGAAGCGGGTACAAGTGAAGAGCTATATGCTGGCTGGAAAAAGGCAATTGAAGCAACGAAAGCTTTTAAATAAGTATAAACAGTGTTATAATGTTGATAAGTTAATATTTCGGTAGGAGATTTGGAGAGACCACAGCACGCTATAGAAGCAATTCTATGGTGATGTTTGTGGTCTCTTTTTTTCGTAATGAAAGGGAGGAATTACTATGAAATTCTCAAGTAACGGGCGTCAAAATGTTTTAAATGAAGTAAATAAACAAGAAGTAGATGTGGTTGTCATTGGCGGTGGGATCACAGGAGCGGGTATTGCGCTAGACGGAGCAAAACGCGGATTATCAACAGTTGTGTTTGAAATGCAAGACTTTGCAGCAGGTACATCAAGTCGTTCTACAAAGCTTGTTCACGGCGGTTTACGTTATTTAAAACAGTTTGAAGTGAAAATGGTAGCTGAAGTTGGGAAGGAACGTGCCATTGTATATGAAAACGGTCCTCACGTAACAACGCCAGAGTGGATGCTGCTACCGTTCCATACAGGCGGTACGTTCGGTGCATTTAGTACATCAATTGGACTTCGCGTATACGACTTTTTAGCAGGCGTTAAGAAAAGCGAGCGCAGAAAAATGTTTAGCCGCGAAGAAACGATGAAGAGAGAGCCGCTTGTGAAACAAGAAGGGTTAAAAGGCGGCGGTTACTACGTAGAATATCGTACAGATGACGCGCGTTTAACAATTGAAGTCATGAAAGAAGCGATCAAACATGGTGCAAAAGCAGTCAACTATGCGAAAGTAGACGGCTTCTTATATAAAGATGGAAAAGTATGCGGCGTTCGTGTAGTCGACTTATTAGACGGAAACGTATATGAAGTGTACGGTAAAAAGATCGTCAACGCGTCAGGCCCTTGGGTCGATACACTTCGTGAAAAAGATAATTCGAAAAAAGGAAAAGTCTTGCAGTTATCAAAAGGTGTGCACCTTGTCATCGATCAAAAGCGTTTCCCACTAGGGCAAGCAATTTACTTTGATACGCCAGACGGACGGATGGTATTTGCGATTCCGCGCGGAGGTAAAACATACGTAGGCACAACAGATACATTCTATGATAAAGATGCAGCAGTACCAAAAATGACAACAGAAGATCGCACATACATTATTAACGCGATTAACTACATGTTCCCGAGCGTAAAAATTACAGAGAAGGACATTGAATCAAGCTGGGCCGGCGTTCGTCCATTAATTTATGAAGAAGGAAAGAGCGCATCTGAAATTTCTCGTAAAGATGAAATTTGGACTTCTGAATCTGGTCTAATTACAATTGCTGGCGGAAAATTAACAGGATACCGCAAAATGGCAGAGATGGTCCTAGATTATGTCACATCGTTAATGCAAAAAGAAGGTCAAGGTTCATATCCAAAAAGTACAACGAAACATATGCCAATCTCTGGCGGTCATGTTGGCGGTTCGAAAAACTTCCCAACATTTATTGCGAAAAAAGCACAAGAAGGGAAAAAATACGGTTTAACAGTAGAACAAGCAGAGCAGTTCGCAAAATTCTACGGTTCAAACGTCGATGTACTCTTCGAATTAGCGAAAGAGTATAAAGGAGATGCAGAGCGTCATAACATGCCGCTTGACGTCATTCTTCCACTCGTATACGCAATGGAGTTCGAAATGACAACAAAACCAGTCGACTTCTTTGTACGCCGCACAGGAGCAGTATTCTTCAACATTCACTGGGTATATCAATGGAAAGACGCTGTGATCAACTACATGGCAGAGGCCTTAAACTGGAGCGGAGAAGAGAAGCGGAAGTATACAGCTGAATTAGACGCAGCATTAACAGATGCAGTTGTACCAGTCGATCAACAAGATCAGGCATCTGCGCTGGCATAAAAATGAAAACCACACTGTTTCTAAAAGTTTAGAGATGGTGTGGTTTTGTTTTGAAAAGATTTTTGAATAAAAACGAAATAAGTCGTTTAATATTCTGGAATTAAAAAGCTTTAAATGTTAATAGGGGTACCGTCCATGTCCATTAACTTAAGAAATTAATTGTTTCCCAAAACAAAAAAATGAGCCGAATTCTCATAAATAACTGTGAAAAGGTGAATTTTTCGTTATGGGAGGTTTCTCAAATGTTAGCTTGATGGGTATGGAACGATCCCCCTAAGAGCATTCTTTTTGAGAAGAAAATAGAATTTTAATGATTTGCTGAAGATGTGAGTTTAAAAAAGTTTTGGTATAATGTGGATATAAATATTTAGATAGATGGGAATGAATTGATGGAAGGAAAATTATTGGTAAAATATATTTTTTACTTTTTTTCTTATTTACTTGTTTATATACCCTCATTTCCAGTTATAGTTGTTCTTGGTTTAGCTGGTGCTTCTCCAGATGTAGAACATACTGTACTGGAATGGATAATTGCTATTTTTGAGATTTTAGTTACAATGTTGGGAGCTTGGGTTTTTAACTTTATTTTCAAGAGTATTATAGGAATAAAGAAGAACACAAAAATCACTTGGACTATCTGTATTCTTCATTTAATTCTAATCCCTTTGACATGGAGACTTCTTCTTTATTTTTAAATTATTCATTTATAACTCTGTATTTAATCAATCCTTTTTTCAAAGTAACATAAAGAGGAAGATAATGTACTTAATAAATTTTATAATTTAAATAAAGAAAAGAATCCCTTTAAATGATCTAAAAGACTTCTTTTTTTGTATATTTGATATAATCAATATTGATAACTAACTTGTCAAAACAGAAATTTCACTTCACCTATAGTATCAGCCCCACCTACGCTAGATACCTTGATAGCCACACTTGCCATCCAACCCATTATCATTATAATAGAAAGCGCTTACAAAGTAAATGATTTCCTCTTAGAAAACATTATTTTTCTATGCAATTAAACTTTGTTTTAAACAGTACAACTTTCTTTCAAAATCACAATTAGCGGTTTTATGTGTAATTGCAGCGTTATTTGCATTTATATGGGTGAAGCAAAATGAGCATACTTTTCAGATGTTAGAAGAGTAGCTGTTTTGCCTTTTTTATTTGTTCTTATTCAACTAAAACACAGGAATCTTTTTTCATTGTATTTTTTGTTTTGATTTTGTCCTTTGGTTTTCCATTGTTTTTTGTTTGGAGTGTTGGCTCGTCGTGTGGGGGTGAGACCCCACGGTTTGAAAAGTAGCGATATAGCGGATAAGAGAAAGTCTGGGACGAATGATCTGGCGGTACTTCTAATAGAAGATTAATTAATATATGCAATTTTGCATATATTAATTAATGTATCTACAAACTCAACATTAGATGTTAAAATTACGTTTGCCGATGGTAGGATCAATTGTGAAAATAAGGAGGAATTAAGACATGTTTATGAAAAGAAAACTCCCAATACTTACACTCTTAGCATTAATATTTAGTTTGATAGTTACTGTTTTTCCGACAAATGCTGCTTTTGCAGATGAGGAAGATCGTATACTTGATATTTATGGTGATCCAGTTACCACAAATAAAGACTATATGTTAGTAAATAAGTATTGGGACGTGGTGGGGGTTCATCCTTCAGAACGTATAGCAGCTGTAGGTCAGAACAAATTTGGATTATCTTATGAGAAGTACGCTGGTTGGCATTATGCAATTCAGTATAGACAAGCATCTTATTATGGATCAGCAGAAATGCATAAAGATACAAAAGGTAATCAGTACTATGGTACACCTATAAATTTTGAAACTCCAGATGGATTAAACAGTGATGGATATGTAAGACATAATACGCCAGTTACAATGTCAATGTGGATTGGTGGGCCAAACGCTGATGCCGGAGGAACAAAAAAATATATAAATGCCAAGGATGCTGGATGGATTTATTTTAGCGACCAATCAAAAAGCAAGCTAATCGTTCAGAAAAGAAATTCGAAGGAAATAGACTTAGCAACAGGCACTACCGAGATTCTTAGGGATAAATTTGGTAGACCTTGTGATTGGTATAGTGCAGATCCAAAGAACTCTTATTATGGGGTTACATCAACTTTCCAAGTACAGATCGCACAATATTTAGGCTCAGATCATCAGAAAATGTGGGCAATTTCTGCTCCTAAAAGTGTTGCTGGCTACGAATTAGTACCTTTGCAGTGAAACTATATATTAAATGGAGGAATGTAGTATGAAAAGAAAAATTTTAGCTATAGCTTCTGTAATTGCTTTAACAGCTCCTATTCAAAGTGTGGCGTTCGCACATGAAGATGACGGGCAAGTTGAGCCACCTATCGCTCAAAAATGGTCAGCAGAATCGATACATAGTGAAGGAGTAAGTTCTCATTTATGGATTGTAAACAGAGCCATTGATATTATGTCCCAAAATGAAACTGTTGTGAAGAAAAATGAGACAGCTCTATTAAATGAGTGGCGTACTGATCTAGAGAAAGGTATTTACAATGCGGATTATAAAAACCCATACTATGATAATTCCACATTCGCTTCACACTTTTATGATCCTGATTCAGGAAAGACGTATATTCCATTTGCTAAACAAGCAAAACAAACAGGAGCGAAATATTTTAAACTAGCTGGTGAAGCTTATCAAAATAAAGATATGCAAAATGCATTCTATTATTTAGGATTATCACTTCATTATTTAGGGGATGTTAACCAACCAATGCATGCTGCAAACTTTACTAACATTTCGCATCCATTTGGCTTCCACTCAAAATATGAAAACTTCGTCGATACAGTGAAGGATAATTATAGAGTAACGGATGGAAATGGTTATTGGAACTGGAAAAGTGCAAATCCAGAAGAGTGGGTTCATGCTTCAGCAGCTGCAGCAAAAGCTGATTATCCATCAATTGTTAATGGTAGTACGAAAAATTGGTTCCTAAAAGCAGCTGTATCACAAGACTCTGCTGATAAATGGCGTGCGGCAGTAACACCGGTAACAGGAAAACGTTTAATAGAAGCACAGCGTATTACAGCTGGATATATTCATTTATGGTTTGATACGTACGTAAATCATCAATAATAACTGCACTTACTTATGTCATAAAGTAAAATGGAAACGACTATTGGGTTCATGTTTCATCATATGGAGATAAAATCCAGACTATGCCCCACCAATGCATGTGTCTCGGCTGAATCCCAATTATATGTTGGAGAAACATCACATCCATTAATTTGTAAATTGACATAAATAACAATGATAAAATAAGAAAAAACGTTGCATCAATTGATTGCAACGTTTTTTCTTATTTTATTTACTTTGCACTTAATAGCCATTAAATCTGAATGATTTTAAGAAATTCATTGCCAAATATACGAGAAGAACAATTACTTATATAATGAAAACGAGAAAGGGGGAAATGGAAGCATGCCAAAACATATCGTAGATCTATCAAAATACAATGATAATATCGATTGGGATATAGCGGCGCCGCAACTAGATTTGGCAATCTGTCGCGTTCAATATGGCTCAAGGAAGATAGACCAACTATACAATGAACACGTCCAAAATTTAGAAGCATATGGAGTTCCTCATGCGGCTTATGCTTACGGTTGTTATGTAAGCATTACAGATGCTATTGTGGAGGCCGAAGATTTTCTGGCACGTGTAAACCCAAATGCGAAATTTCTTGTGTTAGATGTTGAAGAGGACACGCTAGCAAGCTGCGGAGCTACGAATCTAGCAGAAGCAGCACAAACATTTATTACTACTTGCAAAGATGTTGGTTGGAAAGTTGGCTTATATGTAGCACATCATATGTATGGATCTTATGGGTTACAAAATGTACAAGCTGATTTCTTATGGATTCCACGATATGGAGGCAGAAAACCTAAATATGAATGCGATTTATGGCAATATGCAGATGGTGAAACAGGTGGATGGATTGATGGAATTGGAAAAGTAGATTTAAATGTTTTAAACGGAGATAAGCCGCTCGAATGGTTCACAAATGTTCAGGAACTTTATCGCATCTTTGTAGGAGACTTCAATTCAGTTGAATGGATGGAAGATGTATATCAGACAATCAAAGTTATTTTTCCAGACTACGGGATATGGACGCAATCTCTTGATGATGGAAATCAGCGTATCATTATTGGTGATTTCAACTCCAAAGCGTGGTGTGATGAAACGTTTGCGAAGTTGCAAGAAGCTTTCCCGTCATATGGTATGTGGGCCCGGCGAATTTAGCTATTTACGTCCAAAGTTATTTTCAAAAATATGTTAATGTAATGTATAAATATTTATGAAAAAATTATACAAGAGGAAAAGGAGTCAGCCCCGCAGCTTAAAAGCTGTGAGGACTGACTCCAAAGTTCCTTCATATTATTATCTTTGTTATTGTTTGATAGTAAGTCTTTTTCAATTATATGATTAATATTGCAAAAAGAACCTGCTACATCCTCATATGCAACATTGCATATGAAGATGTATTGATAAAAACATAGGCGCTTACTATAATAAGAGCATAAAGATAAATCACATCGTAGCAAAAAAAGAGGAGGAAATACTATGACAATCGCAATGGCAATTTTAAAATTTTTAGGTGGAGTACTTCCATTCGTTCAAGAACTTTTAAAAGCATTTATGTAAGTTCACTATTTAGCAATTATTGATAAATAATTTATCCTTAATACGAAAAAAGGAAGGGGTTGAGTTTTTTGAAAATTACAAAAAATACAAAAAGCACAAAAGGAATCAAATTACTAGCGTGTTTATCAATTGGCTTATGCACTTTTACTTATTCTTCTATTTCCTTCGCTGAAACACCTAAAAGTAATTCAGCTGATCAAGTAAAAAAAGCTATTGACATTGATACTGGTATAGGAAATCTAAAGTATAATAATCAAGAGGTTTTAGCAGTAAATGGTGATAAAGTAGAGAGTTTTGTTCCAAAAGAAAGTACAAATTCAAATGGTAAATTTGTAGTGGTTGAACGTGAGAAAAAGTCACTTACAACTTCACCAGTTGATATTTCGATTATTGATTCTGTGGCTAACCGTACTTATCCAGGAGCAGTACAACTTGCAAATAAAGCTTTTGCAGACAATCAACCTGATTTATTAGTGGCTAAGAGAAAACCTTTGAATATTAGTATCGACTTACCTGGTATGAAAAAAGAAAATACAGTTACTGTCCAAAATCCTACATATGGTAATGTGTCTGGAGCAGTAGATGAGTTAGTATCTACTTGGAATGACAAGTATTCAAACACACATACGTTACCTGCAAGAATGCAGTATACAGAATCTATGGTGTATAGTAAATCTCAAATCGCAAGTGCTCTTAATGTTAATGCTAAATATCTTGATAATTCACTGAATATTGACTTTAAAGCAGTTGCTGATGGCGAGAAAAAAGTGATGGTTGCGGCATATAAGCAAATCTTCTATACAGTAAGTGCAGAACTGCCTAACAATCCATCAGACCTTTTTGATAAGAGTGTTACGTTTGACGAATTAAATCGTAAAGGGGTAAGTAATGCAGCTCCACCTGTTATGGTGTCAAATGTAGCTTATGGTAGAACAGTTTATGTAAAATTAGAAACATCATCTAAGAGCAAAGATGTACAAGCTGCTTTTAAAGCCTTAATTAAGGGCCAAGGTGTTGAAGCAAGTGGACAGTACAAAGATATTTTTGAAGACAGTACCTTTACTGCTGTAGTATTAGGCGGAGATGCAAAAGAGCATAACAAAGTTGTGACAAAAGATTTCAATGAAATCCGAAATATCATTAAAGATAATGCAGAATTAAGTTCTAAAAATCCAGCATACCCAATTTCATATACAAGCACTTTCTTAAAAGATAACGCAACTGCTGCTGTTCATAACAATACAGATTATATCGAGACTAAAACTACAGAATATTCTAGTGCTAAGATGACGCTTGATCATACTGGTGGATATGTTGCTCAATTTGATGTATCTTGGGATGAAGTCTCATATGATCAAAATGGAAAAGAAGTATTAACTCATAAAACTTGGGATGGAAACGGTAGAGACAGAACTGCCCATTTCAATACAGTGATCCCACTTCCAGCGAATGCGAAAAATGTAAAAGTTATGGCGAAAGAATGTACAGGTCTTGCATGGGAATGGTGGAGAACAATTATTAATGAACAAAATGTTCCATTAACAAATGAAATAAAAGTTTCAATTGGAGG